>JBFHEW010000009.1:0-15106 GCA_041583955.1 Bacteroidia bacterium
CAGGCATTCGATTCCAATCTGTGTGGATACACGTCCTTCTCGTGTATCGATCAACCGAATTCCAATACCAACCTCGACCCATTGAGGGAAGTGCTCATGAACCGTATCCATTACCGCAATTTCGGCACGCACGAATCCATTGTGTGTTGCCACGTGACTGACGTGAATGGTAATGACAGGGCGGGAATCCGCTGGTACGAGTTACGTAGAACCAATGGTACTTCAGGTACTTGGAGTATCTATCAGCAGGGTACTTACTCTCCTGATGCGGCCAGCAGATGGATGGCGTCCATCGGCATTTCGGCCACGGGAAACATCGGTCTGGCGTACAGTGTGTCGAGCGGTTCCGTATTTCCATCGTTGCGTTATACCGGGCGAAAAGCTTGCGATCTTCCACTGGGAACGATGACAGAGCCCGAAACCACCATCATTGCCGGAACCTCCAGAACGAATTCGAACCGCTGGGGCGATTACCATGCAATGGGGCTCGACCCGGCCGATGGCGAAACATTCTGGTTCACAGGTGCCTATGGCACCGGAAATGCTTGGAGCACGCGCATTGCCGCATTCGATCTACCGAGCTGCGCGCCTACCGTCAATTTCAGTGTAGAGTCGGAGAGTGTGAGCGAATCCGATGCGACACAGGTCAATGGTTGCCTCCCTTACGTTGATGTTGTCATTCCAATAGGTATTGCCTCCGCGCCATCACAGAATGCCACGGCAACAGTGAGTGTTTCAGGCGGGTCTGCCACGCAAGGGGTCGATTACGATCTTCTTAATACCACCGTCACGTTCTCTTCAGGTAATTTGACCGGAAATATCACCATCCGTGTTTACAACGATAGTTATGTGGAGGGTAATGAGACCATCACGTTGAGTTACACGCTCAATGCCAATGGAGGTAATGCTACGGTTGGAACGATCAATCAGACAGTGACCATCACCATCAACGATGATGACCTCGATCCTGCTTTTGCGCAAAATACTCAGGTCATTTTGCAAGAGGATTTTGAGAACGGATTGGGGCTCATGACCACATTGAATCCTTCTGGCGATACGCCTTGGCAGGTTGGTAACGAGGCCAGCGCACAGACCACAGCTTACAACATACCATCGTCAAACGCCACCGATTTCGCCTACGTGAACGATGATGATTGCGATTGCGACATGGACGAGGTTTACCTCATTACGCCCGTACTTGACCTGAGCAATTACACAAGTGCTGAAATCAGTTTCGACACGTATTACGAGGGTAATACGTACCAAGGCAACACGGAGTATGCTGGCCTTTTTGGTTCAACCGATGGGCAGAATTTCACATTGATAGGTGACCTGGTCGCTTCGGGGGTGGATGGTCCGTGGGTACAACAGCAATTTGACCTGGCTACCTACGTGGGCGAGCCTACCGTTACGTTGCTAATTCTGTACAGTGACGGAACCGGATGGTTGTATGGTTGTACGGTTGATAACGTGCTTATAACAGGAGAAACCAACATCGGAATACAGACGGCTGTCAATACCAATAACGGTGCTGAAGGTTATCTGGGACCGAACGGTACGGTGCATTTCTATGACCCGGCAACAGGAGATGTGATGGCTTCTATCGAGAACACAAGTTCGTGGGATTACGGTTGCGTCACCCTGGAGGTTGATCGCGATGGGTCCAATCCGACAGCTACGGTTTTCAATTCGAACACGCCTGCAGATTTCCTTCACTCTAAAACCTTCTCCATTGTTCCTGAGAATAACAATCCGAACGGAACGTACAACCTGACGTTGTACTACGAGGAGAATGAGGTGCTTGCATGGGAAAATGCCACAGGCAACAGTCGCAATGATGCAGAGGTCATCAAGGTTGCCAACAGTCGTATCAGCGATGTCACTCCGCTGAACTATGCATCCTATTCCATCGGGAATGCTGCAGCTGCGTTGAGTGGTTTCGGTTCTGATGTCAAATTCACCGCGAGTTTCAATACCGGTTTCTCCGGTTTTGGGGTCGGTATTCTCAATACACTTGTTACCGATGTGGAAGAGCCTCTGCAGAACGTGGGTGTCTTTCCGAACCCGAATGACGGCTCGTTCACCATTTCCGGTTTACCTATCGGCACAACCTACCGAGTTTACAACAACGCAGGTAAGTTGGTTCTGGGAGAACAACAGACCGTTGATGATCAGCGTGTTCGCCTTTCCAACGTGGCCTCTGGGGTTTATTTCCTCATTGCCGAGAAGGATGGAAAGCTGGGTAAGGTTCCATTTGTCATCACCGATTAATGAGGTTCTTGAATTTGAGAAGCAGCGCGCTTATGGTGTCTATGAGCGCGCTGTTCGTTTTATTGGAAATAGGCTGTGTATCGAAGAAGGTTCCAGCTACCGGATCTCCCACCAATGAGCCGTATACCAATGGAGTGGTTACCAATGCATTTCAGGCTGAAGCCTGTCCGTGGCTGATACGATTGGAAGATGGCAGCCATCTCATTCCGGTGGAATTGGCCGATCGATTCAAGGAGGACGGATTGCAGGTCCAGTTCACGTTCCATTATTCGCGTGTCAATCAGGGGGCGTGTCAAGAGGGTCGGCCAGCGGTGATTGAAACCATTGTTGCGGAGTAGATCACATTACTTGCAAGCAGCGATATCGACAGTGGGTTTTTTAGTGGAGGTTTTATCTTTGTGAAGCATTTTTTAAACATGAGTGACGTATTAGAACAAGGCCACGTAAGAACAATGATCGATGGAAAAGGAGTGGCCACCATCGAATTCCATCATCCGTTGAGTAATTCGCTTCCAGGAAAACTCCTGAGGGAATTGGCGCAAACCATCGAGATTGCGGGAAATGACAATTCTGTGAAGGTCATCATTCTCAGAAGTGCTGGCGAAAAAGCCTTCTGTGCTGGTGCTTCCTTTGATGAACTCATCTCCATCAACGATCTTGAAACCGGAAAAGAGTTCTTCTCGGGCTTTGCAGGAGTGATCAATGCCATCCGTAAAGCGCCCAAGTTCGTGCTTTGCCGGGTGCAAGGAAAAGCCGTTGGAGGAGGAGTAGGACTTGCTTCCGCGGCCGATTATACCTTCGGAACCAAAGCTGCAGCCGTCAAGTTAAGTGAACTTGCGGTCGGTATCGGACCGTTCGTGGTCGGTCCAGCGGTAGAAAAGAAGATCGGTAATTCGGCCTTCAGCCAAATGAGTATTGACGCCACCACGTGGTATTCGGCAGAGTGGGCACGCGAGAAGGGGCTTTACACAAGCATTCATGAAACAGCTGAAGAATTGGATGCGGCCGTAGCAACACTTGCTGAGCAGCTCGCTAAAAGCAACCCAGAGGCCATGACAATGCTCAAGAAGGTCTTTTGGAAAGGAACCGAGGATTGGGACGTGCTGCTGGCAGAACGCGCGGAGATGAGCGGGAAATTGGTCCTATCTGATTTTACACGGAATGCCATTTCTAAGTTTAAGAAAGGGGAGCGTTAGGATTGTTCAATTTCCGAATGAGGGTGATAACAGCAACGTGAGTGATGTAAGAAGAGTGGTAGTTATAAGTTACTGGTATCGTTCGCTTTGTGGTAGGTTGAGGTGTCCGCCACAGATGAATGTTTTGAGAAAGGGAGTAGTTAGTCGTTCAATTTGAGACCGATGACTAGTACATCATCAGTCTGCTCGTTGCTGCCTTTCCAGTTAGAGAAGAAGTTATCCAAGTAAACTCCAAATCTTCGCATATTTTCGGATTCCCCTGTCAGTAATTCTTCAACAAACCGCTTCTTCTTCATTTTTTTATCCTGCTCTCCGCCAAACTGATCTGCAAACCCGTCAGAAAAGAGGAATAACTTGGTTGATGGGCAAACTTTCAGTTTGTGGTTGGTAAAGGGTTTCGTTGTAAAATACATGCCAACAGGTCTTTTATCTCCTTGGCACTCGTATAGCTCGTCTGACAGTTTTTTCAGATTAGGGGTGTTCGCCAAAACATCTTCCTTGCAGCGTATCCACAATGGGTTGTTGGCTCCAGACCACTCTAGTTGGTATCCTCGTTCGTCTGCTACAATTTTAACGAGACTTATGTCCATCCCGTCCTTCACTTGGTCATCACGGCCAATGTTGAGCCTTGCTGAAACCTGAGCACTGGCATAGTCCAGTACTTCCGAAGGTCTTTGTAGCTCTGGTTTCTTCATGGCGTCTGATAGTACAGCAATACACATGACTGATATTAATGCTCCTGGCACGCCATGCCCTGTGCAGTCGCCTGCGGCTACCCAAAGGGAGCCGTCATCTCGTTTGAAAAAGTAGGGGAAATCTCCACTTACATAATCCTTGGGCTTGGCTAAACAAAAATGTTCAATCCCATTTTCATCAAGAGTGGTCTGTGGTGGGGTTAAGGCTTCTTGTAAGCGCCTTGCATAGTCCAGACTTTCGCGCATTTCCTCGTTCTTCTGTTCGATGGTTTTCGTGTAGCGCTTAATGGCAGCGTTATATTCTGACGAGGCTTTGCGGGAACTGGCAAGTAACACAAAGAAGAAGATGAATACCAAGATATTGGTGGTGGCCGATATTCTGTTAGCGGCATCTGGCGGAATTTCCACCCATGGTCCAACTACGGGGGCCAATTTGACGGAGATCAGAAAAAGAGCGGCTGAAAAGAAAAAATTGCCGTATACAATGGGTTTGTAATAGCGAAACAATGGAAGTCCTAATAAGGATATAGGTAGGAATAAGTACTCATTATCAAGCACCCCTCCGCATTGAATGACCAAGAAGGCCACGAACAAGTTTGTAAGCACCAAGAAGTAAATCCGTGCACATGCATATTGCTTAAGATTAACAAGCAGTAAAGAACCCAACATTAATACACCGAAGGTTGCAATGCCGGGTATCATGGCCCAACCAAACGTCATAGCCTCTACAGGGATATAGATGGCAATCACAATAAAACAGATAGCTACAAAACGATTCAGGAAAACGATTTCCTTATAATATCGAGCATCATCACCATCCTTTAGACCGATATTGTCTATCACGTTCCAGACTGGATCTAACATTTTTACGCAACAATTACATTTTACATTATCCGTTGAATGACCCTATGCTAATTAAGATGTTTAATAGTAACAAAAAGAAGAAAGTCTAATTGCTTGCACTTTGCATCAGGATTGCTTCACATTCAAATGTACGACAAACTGAAAAATATCCTCATGCTTCAGATTCTCCCTCGAGTGCTTAACAACCAAAGTGATACGCGCTAACTGGAGTACGATCGGATTCATGTCAATTGTGTTGCATGAAAGGAGAAGTGAGTCCTCCGTGTGTCGATTGAACAGCTGTCAGCAAACAAATAACCCTTGTCTCAATCCTTTGTCAACTCCGCCAACTTTGTCAACTTTACCGCATGGCAACTTTGAAGAAGAAAGCACCCATTGAGACTGAAACGCTGAAAAGAGCCTTCCGCTTGATGTGCACGGCCAAGTCCATGACCGCGCTTTACGAGGAGAATCAACGTGTAACCAGTAAGTACGTTCACGCTACTTCCAGAGGTCATGAGGCCATTCAGATCGCTTTAGGATTGCAGTTGAAACCACAGGATTTCGTGGCCCCTTATTACCGTGATGACAGCATCCTGCTTTCCATTGGGATGCAGCCGCACGAGCTGATGCTGCAATTGCTTGCAAAGCGCGATGACCCATTCTCAGGAGGAAGAACCTATTACAGTCACCCGAGTCTCAGGAGAGACGATATGCCGAAAATCCCGCACCAGAGTTCAGCAACCGGTATGCAGGCAATACCGACTACGGGAATAGCCATGGGCATTCAGTACCGTGAGTTGATGGAAATGGACACCGCAACAGACGAGAAACCTGTGGTGGTCTGCTCCATTGGCGATGCGGCCATTACAGAAGGGGAAGTTGCCGAAGCGCTGCAAATGGCAGTGCTGAAAAAACTACCTATTCTTTATTTGGTTCAGGATAACGAGTGGGATATTTCTGCCAGTGCAGATGAGATCCGCGCCATGGATGCAAGTGAATACGGTAAGGGTTTCAAAGGACTTGAAATCCAGTCGATTAACGGCTCTGACTTCATTGAATCATTCATTTCTATTCAAAAAGCCATCAGCACCATTCGGGAAGAGCGGAGACCTGTAATGGTTCACGCCAAAGTACCGCTGTTGAACCATCACACTTCAGGTGTTCGCATGGATTTTTATCGTACCGATGAAAACCTGAAGGAACATGGTAAGCGGGATCCGTTTCCGATATTGAGAAAGCAATTGCTCGATGCGGAGGTGTCTGAAGCGGAGTTGCTTTCCATTGAGGCCGAATCGAAGCAATTCGTTCAAGCTGAATACGAAAAGGCGCTGACGTTTGAGGATCCGCGTCCAGAAGACCTGTTCGATCACGTCTACGCACCAACTCCCATTACAGAAGAGAGAGGAGAACGTGCTCCTAAGGGCAAGGAGCCGACCGTAATGGTTGACAGCGCGCTGTTCGCTATCCGTGAACTGATGGAAAAGCATCCCGAATGTCTGCTTTATGGTCAGGATGTGGGCAGAAGGCTAGGAGGAGTGTTCCGTGAGGCTGCTACCTTGGCTGAGAAATTCGGAGACCATCGTGTGTTCAATACGCCTATTCAAGAAGCGTTCATCATCGGGTCTACCGTAGGTATGAGTGCTGCGGGATTGAAGCCTATCGTAGAGGTTCAGTTTGCCGATTACATCTGGCCAGGATTGAATCAATTGTTCACAGAGGTAAGTCGTTCCTGTTATCTGAGTAACGGAAAATGGCCTGTAAGCTGCATTCTGCGCGTTCCAATTGGGGCGTACGGCAGTGGAGGGCCATATCACTCAAGTAGTGTAGAGAGCGTGCTCTGCAACATCAAAGGCATCAAAGTGGCGTATCCATCCACCGGAGCAGATCTGAAGGGGTTGATGAAGTCGGCCTATTACGATCCCAACCCGGTTGTGATGCTTGAACACAAAGGTCTGTATTGGAGTAAGATCAAGGGGACAGAGGAAGCACGTACCATAGAACCAAGCGAAGATTATGTGATACCTTTTGGTAAAGGTAGAGTGGTTCAAGAGGCTGAAGATGAAGTGGTTGAAAAATCAGAAAGTTGCTGTGTCATTACTTACGGACGTGGCGTTTACTGGAGTCGGAATGCCTCGAAGGAATTCAAAGGACGTGTCGAGATCATCGACTTACGAACACTTCAGCCATTGGATACCGACCTCATTTATGCCACGGTTAAAAAGCATGGTCGCTGCCTGGTAGTGACCGAAGAACCCGTGTCGAACTCATTTGCGCAAAGCATTGCCGCGCGCATCTCAGACAATTGCTTCGAATGGTTGGATGCTCCTGTGAAGGTCGTGGGTTCTGAGGATATGCCAGCCATTCCGCTCAATTCCATTTTGGAGGAAACGATGATACCGAGCAAGGAGCGGGTAGGTGCAGCGCTGAGAGTGCTGCTCAATTACTAGCAGACTTATTCGTACAGCTTCAGAGCCAGCTTGTAGCATTCGGCCAGTATCTCGTCAGGGTCGGCCTCGCCTTGATTGGTCAGAACAATGGCGCCTATGCGTGTGGTCGGGTGATACGCCATCGTGGTTGCCACTCCCTGCTCACCTCCGTCATGGCCCCACAGACCGAGTCCTCTGTTCATCAGAAACATATGTAGTCCCATTGTAGGCTCGAGTTGTGGGATCTGTGGGGTTATCATCTGTTCAACAGTTTGGTTCGACAGTAGTTGATGGCCGTTGTGCGATCCTCCTTTCGAAAACGTCATGAGTAAAGTGGCCAGGTCACGTCCAGTAGAGCGCAGGCCTCCATTCGGGTAATCGGTATTGGTATAGTGTCCCACAGCTTTTGGCCTGTTGCCATCAAGGTCGTAAGGCATTACCAGCGGATTTCCGGATCCCATCGACTCATCCAAACGCCAATAGGTATCGCTCATACCGAGAGGTTCGAAGATGTACTGCTTGCAGTATGTGTTGAAATCGGTACCAGAGATGTTTTCTACCAACACACCTATAAGGGCCGAGCCCATGTTGGAATATTCATGGTCTGTACCAGGAGCAAAATCAGCAAAGTTCTCGTTGGCATTATAGAACTGACCTCCAAGCACGAGATACTGCTGCAAAAACGTATGCAGCGCCATAGGGCTGTCCTCTCCGTAGTAGTATTGGCTGTCTAACGCGTCATCGGCATCTGCAATGGCCGATGTGTGGGTCAGGAGCATGCGGAAAGTGATGGGAGTGGTGGTTCCTGGCACATTCACTTCGAAAGGAAGATGTGGGTTAATAGGATCGTCCAGTTCAAAGAACCCGTTTTCGTGCAACTGCAATAGCGCTGTGGCGGTCACCACTTTAGAAATTGACGCCAGTAGGAACAAATGGTCTGATCCGAGCGGAATGTTGTTTTCAATATCCGATTGACCGTAGTAACGTTCCAAGAGGATGCCATCGGCATTGAACAGAACCATCGACAATGCGGGAATGCGCTGAAAGTCCATTTCGTCTTGGATGTAATCCTCAAGATCCTCAATTGTTTGAATATCAAGTTCTTTCTTGCCACAATGGCTCAAGCCAAGCCCTAGGGTGATGAGTAGCGTGTATGAGAGGAGTCGTTTCAGCATGACCATAAAGTTGTCAATTTTTTGGAAGATCGGCCAATGGCGGTGCTCCTTCTCGCTGTTCTTGCGCGTGGAATCGGATGTAGCCGTCCAATTGGATCCGTTCAGTGAACTGAAGCGTTTCTTATCCAGTGAAAAGACGTAACCAGAAGCTTAAAACCTCATAGCAATAGGTATCTTGTCCACCATCATTTACAGCAATTATCATGGCAAACATCACCAAGGAAGAAAAGAAAGGTATCAAGTACAAATTACTCGAGTTCAGACGAAACGGACTCGTATCCTATGCGCAGTATCTCGCCAACGAACTGGAAGCCTCGGAAGGAAAGGAAATCAAGAAGGCCTACACGAAATACATCAAGAAGGAGATCGTGTCAACGGCAAAGAAGATCGCCAAGGTTGAGTCCAAGATGGAAAAATCATCATGAATCGTTGAGCTGACCTTTGTTGGTTTTGAGGCAGCTTGCGAAACAACTTCTGATCCGGTCTGTTAACGTTTCCTGGTATTGATGGATCCGGAATCCGATCGATATCTGACATTTGTAACAACAGAACGCGGAGCAGAAGAAGCATGAAAGTCACGCATTTTACAGCCATCGATATAAAGGAGATGGAGAGGCTGGAGCGCCTCAATCTTATCAATTCCATTACCGGCTTCAAGGCTGCCAATCTCATCGGTTCCATTGATTCAGCTGGAAATACCAATCTCACCATTTTCAGCTCCGTATTCCATTTAGGCTCAGATCCGGCCCTTATCGGAATGATCGTCCGTCCGTTGGTAGGGATGCGACATACGTATGATAATATCATCGAAACGGGGTACTACACTGTGAATCACGTGGGTGCCGAATTCGTAGAGAATGCGCATTACACATCTGCTAAATTCCAGAAGGAAGAATCAGAGTTTGATGCTTGCAACCTGAGCGAACAGTTCGTTGGGGATTTCAAGGCGCCTTTTGTTCGTGAGAGTAGGGTGAAGCTAGGAGTGAAACTACAGGATGATATCCTCTTGGAATCCAATCAGACAAGGTTGCTCATCGGCTCCATCGAACACATTTTCGTAGAAGGAAATGCCTTGCGAAGCAATGGGGCCGTGGATCTTGAACGTCTCGGTTCTGTGTGCATTTCTGGATTGGACACGTATCATCGGGTGCAGGTGGGAACCACGTTTCCTTATGCCAAAGTCAATGGCATCCCTCAGTTGCAGTCATTTCTAAAACGTGCTGATTCAGTGGCTTTCGATGAAAGTTCTGGCAATTACAATGCTTCGGTACTGCCGTACGCCACCAATGTGAGTGGGCCGGCATTCACCACATCCGACCTCACGGTATGGAAAAACGTATCCGGCAGCAGAATGAGCGCGCATTTCAAAACACGGTTCGAAGAGATCAAAAAGGAGTACGATGAGATGATGTCGCAATTCCAATGGAACGAAATGATCCATCAAGCGAAAATGGGGTTCGAACCCATTGTAGGCGAGGAGTATCATTTGTACGAACAACCGAATGGCGAACGGTTTTTAAGCATCATTCCTCCGCATACATGGAAAAAGAACCATCTGGGCTCCTTTAAACTCACTACAGAAGGGATGTGGATGCGCACTGCTCCACAGGACGATTAATCAGTTGCCTGCTCCTTATTGGAAAACACCGCCACATCTGGCATTCCTTTCCGGTTTCTAATGATAGATATAGGGTTGCCCAATCGGTCTTCCAGCACAGTGCAATGCACAGGGTGCACGTAAACCAGATGAACGGTCTTTGCGTGCTCAAAGGCGGGTTTCACCTTCTTCATCAATCCCTTCAAAGCTTCTTCGTCAAACGGATTGAAGAGGTAGATCACGTCCACTTCATCCGGTATATCGAACTCCAGTGCGTCACCCTCATGAAGCACGAATTCCGTATTCGGGAAACGATGCTTTACCTTCTCAATGTTGGTGTAGGCGATGTCATTCAGTTCGTTGGCGTACTCAATGCCGATCACCTTTTTAAACCCTGCTTCCGCAGCCAGGATCAATGCCCTGCCTTTGCCGGATCCAATATCAAGGAACACTTTATCGCTGAGATTGTAGGGCAGCGCATTCATGGCCTTTTCAAAAATGACCGAGCTTGATGGTTGGTACAGATGCCCACCATCTTTCGATTCACAAGCTATGGAAAGCTCATCTGGCGCCTTATCGCCAAAGGTGTCAATACCGAGTTCGCGTTCTTTTCGCCATTCTTTCAAACCCAACGAGCACGTGTTCATCAACCCGCGATGTTTGAGCGAGTAAATGAAGTGGCTTAGCCACGGTAGTTTCCCTTTGCGTTTGAAATCCATCTTCGTTCAAAGGTAATCAAGACAGGAATAGGTGGGTTCGCGTCAGTTGCTGTGGAAGATATCCTTGTCAGACAGAATCAAATGTCCCAATCCCAGAAGCGCCACCATCCGTTTGCGTCCTTTATGGCAACCGTGATGTTCGGGTTGCGCGCCTGCAACAGTCGAACAAACTCTTTTTCGTCTGCAGGGGAGATGATCACATCCTTGCTCTTCGATCGTACGTAAAGCCGCTTTAAAGAAGATGCAGGAGAAGATAATGGGTTGTATGTTCTTTGAATAGAGGTGATTTCGTCAATCTTTATCTTGCTTAAAGGAATCGGACCGGCTTTAACGATAAGGAAACGCTCTCCTATCTCGTACCGCATGCCGAATAAGAACAGGACAAGCATTGCAATGAATAATATCATTACGCCATAAGCCACGTAAATGTCATTTGCTTCGGTGCCGGGTTCTTGAAAGAAAATGACAGGCAGCAGACTCATTGCGATAACGACTACAAGAATCACGCTGACTCTCGATCTGAAGTGATGCATGCTAGCGTTGTTTAAACGTTCGTAAAACGCCTCTAATGTAACTGGTTACTTCGTTTTTCGATGTCCTTTTCCGTCCAGAACAGCAAAAGGTTGCTTAACCTTCGTATGGCACGCTTTCGAGAATATGTTCCAACGACCGGATGCGGGCATGGGTCTTATTGTTGGCGTCAATGATGGTCCACGGACAGAGGTCAGTATGTGTGCGATCGAACATGACCTGCTTGTATTTGGTATACTGGTCCCAGAGTTCTTGAGCACGCTCGTCAACCGGGCTCATTTTCCAACGCTTCAACGGGTCTTTCTTGATGTCAGCAAACCTTCGGGCCTGCTCTTCTTTTGTGATGGAGAAGTACATTTTGATCAGGTAGGTCTCTCCCTGCACGAGCATTTTTTCAAACTCGTTCACGTTTCCCATGAAGATGTTGTACTGCTCCTCTGTGCAGAAACCGTTAACGGGTTCTACCACGGCCCGGTTGTACCAGCTTCGATCGAAGAATACGATCTCGCCAGGAAAAGGCAATCGCCTCACATAACGTTGGAAATACCATTGACCGGCTTCTTCCACTGTGGGTTTCGGAAGGGCCACAACCCGGTATGCACGCGGGTTGATATGAGCCGTTGTCCTTCGAATGGCACCGCCTTTTCCGGCCGCATCGCGTCCTTCGTAAATGATGACCAGTTTCTTGTGGTTGTCCATTACCCACGTCTGAAGTTTGATCATTTCGGCCTGCAGTTCTTTTAGCCGATGATCATACTTCGTGTATTCCAAAGCCTTTTCCAGATTCACTTTCGATGAACGGATAAGCTGCCTCAGTCCTGTTTTGGAATTAAGCAACTGCACGTCTGTTTCTGTCAGCTCCAACTGATGGGGTTTGCGTATGTCAGACATCGAGTTGCTGTATGTGTCGATAGTAGCGTAGAATGACGTTAGGGTCGGGCAGGAGCACTGTTTCGGCATCTTCCTTTCCGTCATAGTCGAAACGTGAAAGGATGTAGCGCATGCTTTCCAATCGGGCGGTACGCTTGCTGTTGGTCTTTACAATTACCCACGGGCTGAAACTCGTATGGGTTTTGGCGAACATCTGCTCCTTGTAATAGGTGTATTCATCCCAATATTCCTGACCCTTCATGTCCACCGGACTGAATTTCCATTGTTTCAATGGGTTGTTCATGCGCGAGTCGAACCGTTTCTTCTGCTCGTCTTTGGTAATGGAGAACCAGAATTTGATGATGATGACCCCATCTTCGTAAAGCATGTGCTCAAATTCGGGCACCTGCACCATGAATCGTTCGTATTGTTTTCGGTCGCAGAAACCCATTACCGGTTCCACTACTGCCCGATTGTACCAGCTTCGGTCGAAGAAAACGATCTCGCCTGGCTCAGGAAGCTGACTGATGTATCTTCTGAAGAACCACTGACCCTTCTCTACATCAGTAGGTTTATTGAGTGCAACAACCCGCGAAGTTCTCGGATTGAGATGTTCTGTGAATCGCTTGATAGTGCCACCCTTGCCAGAAGCATCTCTTCCTTCAAGGAGAATGGCAACCCGAAGCTTGCGTTTGTATATCCAATGCTGAAGACTGACCAACTGAGCCTGTAGTTTGGCAAGTTCAATCTCGTACTCGCGGTTAGCAACATGATTCTGAATCCTGATGCCTTTCTCCTTGGCCAGTTTAATGACATCTTTCCTAGACGAAAAGCCTTCCAGTTCTTCCTTTGTGAATGATGCTGCCATTAGCGCAAAGCTACATAAAATGGAATGTGGGAATGTTAAAGGATCATAAGTCTGTTTCAAACGCCCAACCGTAAAGTGTAGGGTTGTTTTTCGGGCATCAAACGATCTCATAACGCAATGAATATCTTTACCACCCATGATTCTGATTGCAGATAGCGGAAGTACCAAGTGCGATTGGGTTTTGCTCAATGGAAACGAGCGAGTGGCAGATGTACAGACCATCGGCCTTAATCCGTTCTACCATGATGAGGACTCCGTGATCGGTGCTGTAGCCGGGGTAGATGCGTTCAAAGCAGTCGCGACCACGGTCTCCCGTATCCATTTCTATGGCTCGGGCTGCTCATCGCCCGAACGGAATGCGACCGTTGGGAACGCCTTGAAAACCGTATTCCCGAATGCTGCTGTCAATGTTGGTCATGATGTGCTCGGAGCAGCTTTGGCGGCCTGCCAAGGAAAAGAAGGTATTGCCTGCATTCTCGGTACCGGATCCAACTCCTGTTATTTCGATGGGAACGATGTGTCGGAGGTCATTCCGTCCTTAGGCTACATACTCGGAGATGAGGGAAGTGGGGCGTGGTACGGTAAAAGGCTTGTTACCGACTATCTTTACAAGGAGTCGATTCCATTGGCTTTGAAAGAGGAATTGGCACAACATGGTCATACGAAGACTTCAATCCTCGAGAACACATATATGAAGCCGCATGCCAATGTTTTCTTGGCATCGTTCATGAAGATCCTTGGCAACCACAGGGAAACCGACTATGTGCGGGACATGATTGCAGCAGGTATGCGTGAGTTCTTGCAACGTCATGTTTGCTGCTTTGATAGTTATCGGTCAGTGGAAACAAGTTTTGTCGGTTCTGTTGCCTATCATTTCCAGGATATCCTTAAAGTGGAATCAGAAAAGTTGCATATAACATTAGGGGCGGTCATTCAGCGGCCCATAGATGGCCTCGTCAAGTTTCACAGCGCTGCTTGATACGCTGGTATACACTACCCTGTTTTTTGTGAGGTTAAGAAAAGAAAGCGGCAATCTCCCTTACGTAATGCAGCGAAAAACTCACCGCAACGCCTAATAGGGCGCCAACCAACACTTCAGTAGGGGTATGCCCAAGGAACTCCTTCAGTTTCACCGTTCTCACATTGCTGTCTGGAGAAAGCAGCTCTTTGATCATCCGGTTGAGCACCATCGCCTGTTTGCTGGCATTTCTTCGGAGGCCTGCTGCGTCAAACATCACCACAGTGGCAAAACAAACGGCCATGGCGTACGTGGTGGAATCGAATCCATCTATCAGACCTACACTACTTGCCATGGCCACGACCGTAGAACTATGGCTCGATGGCATACCTCCTGTAGCGAACAGAATCGTCCATTTGAAAGTCCGCTTCTTAACGGCAACCGTCAGTATCTTGATTGTCTGAGCAATGAGATTGGCTGCAACAAATGCAATAATGACCTCCCAACCGGTATCGTGTATGTTGATGAGAAAGTCTTTCATGCTATGCTTTCGAGAATGCTAATATAACTTGAATACCGGCTCTCAGCGATGTCCCCGTTTGCAACAGCGGCCGAAACAGCGCAGTTGGGCTCGTTCCTGTGCAGGCAGTTGCCAAACCTGCATTGCTCCGATACACGGAATATCTCTGGGAAGTAATGGGAGATCTCAGCCACCTCCATGTCTATCAATCCGAATTCCTTCACGCCAGGGGTGTCAATCACAGCTCCGCCATCTGTGAGTGCAAACATCTCTGCAAATGTGGTGGTGTGTTTTCCTTTGTGATGAACCTCCGAAATATCGCCCGTTTTCAGGTTGAGCCCGGGTTGTATGGCGTTGAGCAAAGTGCTTTTGCCCACTCCCGAATGACCAAAGACCAAGGTTGTCCTATTTTTCAGATTCGATCGCAATACGTC
>JBFHEW010000010.1:0-14768 GCA_041583955.1 Bacteroidia bacterium
TCAAAAGCGGTAGAAGGCCTCCGTGTAATGGTGTATTCTTACGCCACCGATGAGGTGAAACAGAAGCGTACCATTTCGGCCTGCGATTCGTTTCTCGAACGTTTTCCTTCGGCCCCACAGAAAAAGGAGATACTTGACCTGAAGGCAACCATTTCGTTTGAACTGGCGAAGGCTGCCAATTCATATGATGCGGTGGAACGGTTCCTTCGTGAGTTTCCTAATGCGCCAGAGACCATAGAGGGAAAGGTGCTTTACGAGAAATTCCTATTTGAAGCGAAAACTGAGAGTGGCACCGTTGAAAGTTACCGGGCGTTCATCAACGAATATCCCGATTCTCCGTTCAAACGGCAGGCAGACGACCGGCTTTACCAGCTCTCCATGGAAAATCCCACGGTACGGTCGGTATACGAATTCATTAAAAGGAACCCCGAATCGACCCATGTCAATGAGGCTTGGCGGAAACTGTTCAAACTCTCTGTTCCGCAACTGAATTTCGAGACCTTGGCAGAATTCAAGTTGGAGTATCCGAACTACCCGTTCATGAGCGAGCTGGATGACGAATTGAACATCCTTACCATGCAACTGTATCCTGCCGAACAGAACGGTAAATTCGGTTATGTGAACAGAAGCGGGAAGGTGATGATACCGTTCCTGTATGAGAATGCTGCCGACTTCAGTGAAGGCTTGGCTCCCGTTTTCCGCGATGGCCGTTGGGGCTACATCGATAAACGTGGGAAAACGGTCATTGCATTCAATAATGACGAAGCCGAGCCTTTCAGCAATGGTTTTGCCATTGTGGCGCGCGGAAACGAGTATGGCATGTTGGATACGGAAGGAAACGTGGTGGTCGATATCGTATATGACGAGATATACGATTTCAAAGATGGCATGGCCAGCGTTGTGAAAGACTCGCGGTACGGTTTTGTGAATACCAGAGGCGAGCTTACCATACCGTTGAAGATTGATGAGGCTTGGGATTTTTCTGAAGGGACGGCCGTGATCGAACTACGGGGCTCAAAAGGCTACATCAACACGAAAGGAGAAGTGGTGATAACATGCCAATACGAGGAGGCGGAGCCGTTTGAAGATGGCTTGGCACGTGTGGTGAGAGGCGGTAAGACAGGACTCATCAATGCCAATGGCGATTCCATAACCCCGTGTAAGTACGACCGCATCGGGGCTTTTTCGGAAGGGCTTGCGTGTGTCCTCATCAAAGGGAAGGTCGGTTTCATTGATCGCTATGGAAATGAGGTGATCGCACCGAACTTTGATGGAGACCAGGAGGAAATGGTTCGTTTCCAGTTCCTTAACAGCAAGGCCATTGTGAGGAAGGGAAAGAAATACGGGGTCATCGACAAGACAGGAACGGTGGTCAAACCGTTCGATTTTGAGCTGATAGATCCGGTTAAGGACGAGCGATTTGCAGCTAAAAGGAAAGGGAAGTTCGGTTTTTTCAACACCTCGGGCATCGATGTCATACCAGCGAAATACGATGATACATGGGGTTTCTCGGAAGGAATGGCTGCCGTGAAAGTGGGCGACCATTGGGGATACATCAATGATGCCGATGAGCTTGTGATACCGGCAGAACTTGACGAGGCTTCGGATTTCATGCCCTCAGGCACCGCCTTGGTGAAACGTGCTGGATTCTATTGCCTTATTGATAAGAGTGGGGAGTACCTGATACCCTGCTCCATGGACGAAATCGTGCTTCTCGAGAATGAAGTCTTGCGCATTGAAAAAGCCGAGAAAATGGCCTATTTCGATCTGCGAACGAAAAAGTATATGTGGCAGCCTATCGGGTTTTAGTGCTTGAAACGCACAAAGAGCCGCCCGAAATTCTTGCTGTCCTTATCTATCCGATGATATTTTGCTTTGATGTGTTTCTGCTCGAGAAAACGTAGCACTTTCTTTTTGAGCTGCCCGCTTCCTTTGCCCGGAATGATCTCAATCAACGGAATCCGTTTTTCAACCGCTTCGTCAATGATATCGTTCAGCGCCTGATCGATCTTCCATCCTTTGTTGAAGATCTCGTGCAGGTCCAGTTTCAGCTTGGCCATTTCTTTTTCAATTCTGTTCGGTCCGCACAAATATCGAATATCAGCCGAACGCATCCGTACATTTGTGTTCAATCAACGGAATATCACCTTGCCTAAACCACACATATTCTTCATTTCCGGCCTCGGGGCCGATCACCGTGCGTTCGATAGGATCAAGCTCGATGGCTATGATCAGACACATCTTCCGTGGATCATTCCCGAATGGAAGGATACGATGCATTCCTACGCACGCAAACTGGCGGAACCGATTCTGCGGGTTGAGAATCCCATCGTGATAGGGCTTTCACTCGGAGGTATGCTTGCTACGGAAATGACAACCTTCATTCCGAATCTGCACGCCATTCTGGTATCGAGTATCAAATCGCACGAGGAGCGTTCCAATCTGCTCAAGATAGGGCGGTTATTCCCCGTGCAGACGCTCATGCCGCCCAATACCATGCAGCGATTTACTTTCATGTGGGAGCTTGCGCAACGGAAACGGCTCAAAGGAGATTCCGATCACATGGTGCAGATGTTCAAAGAACAGGACGACAAGTTCCTTCGTTGGGCCATTGTGAACGCCCCGAAGTGGAGAGGAAAAGGAGACGAATCGAGGATCACGCACATTCATGGAACCATGGACCGCATGTTCCCATCCAAAAGAATCAAGAACTTCATTCCTGTACATGGCGGCACGCACCTTATGGTATACCTCAAGGGCGATGAGGTGACAAGAATCATTCAGCAAGAACTAAAACGCATCGAAGATGTTAAATAGACCGATCATCGGAATGTTTCCGATGACGACCATGATGGCGCTGACCGCCTTTGACTAAAACGTAAAGAAGAAATGGGAAAATTGAATGTGGGCGATATGGCCCCCGATTTTGAATTGAAGGACAAGGATGGAAACCTGGTGAAACTAAGCAGTTTCCGTGGCGAAAAGAGTGTGGTTGTTTACTTCTATCCGAAAGATGAAACACCCGGATGTACGGCTCAGGCATGTTCGTTCCGCGACAGTTACGAGGATTTCAAAGAAGTAGGTGCCGAAGTGATAGGGATAAGCAGCGATGGCACGGGAAGCCATGCCGGCTTTGCCGAAAACCATCGGTTACCTTTCATTCTTCTGAGTGATCCCATTGGCAAAGCGCGCAAAGCCTATGGTGCTTACGACCTTTTTGGAATGATACCCGGACGCGTCACATTCGTGATTGACAAGCAAGGCAGGGTCATTCATAAATTCGATTCGCAACTGAGCCCTACCAAGCACATCAACGAATCGTTGGAATCTCTCCGAAAAGCCTCCTAGCGCAACAACGAAGAACAATTACCTTTGCCGCCCAAACTACAGGCAATATGAAAGCTCTTCCATTAGCATTGAACGGAATCCTGGCAGTGGCGGTGGCCGTGCTGTTCTATCTGCATTTTGCAGATCGGAAACCCGAAACTCGCAAGAACACGGTTGATTCGGCTGTGATAGATAGCGTATCGAGTAAGCTGAAGATCGCCTACATCAACCAGGACACACTCTGGGCCAATTACAAGCTCATTGATGACCTGCAGTCCGATCTGGAGTTGGAAAGGGCCAAAAGCGAGAAGAAGGTGGAGCAGCGCTCAGCCATTCTGGAAAAGCAACTGGAGCAGATGGCAATGGAGCTGCAGACCAAGGCGGCCAAATTCGAGGAGAGTGCCCGTGGCATGAACGAAGTACTGCGCAACAATAAGATGCAGGAGTTGCAAAGCCTACAACAGAATGCGCAGGCCTTTTCAATGGAGGCAGAGCAGGAGGTAGGAGAACTGCAGCAGACCCTTTCGCAGAAGCTGCTCGAAAAGGAATTGCAGGGCACGAAGCGCGTCACATCCAACATCAAGAAGTTTCTGGCAGAGTACAATAAGGAATACGGATTCTCGTACGTTCTGGCCTATTCGGATGAGGCCGGTGGAATCCTTCTTGGCAATCCGGCATTGGACATCACTGCCGATGTTCTTGCAGGGTTGAATGCCATTTATGACGAGGAAAAAGCTGCTGAAGAGGCGGCCAAGAAGAAGTAATTGATGGCCTATCTGCGTTTGGCAAGATGGCCCAACCTGCTGATCATCGGGTTGATCTTTCTTCTTGCCAAGACACAACTGGTCGATCCCATTGCCGAGCTTTCCGGAGTTGTTTCGTGCATTTCAGACCTGCACTGGATTCTTCTGGCGCTGGCAACCATGTTCATTGCCGCTTCTGGAAATGTGGTCAACGACATCTTCGATCAGAACATCGATTTTCATAACAAGCCCGGCAGGATCATCGTTGGAAACACGATATCCGAAGAGAAAGCCTGGAATTTCTACTACGCATTGGGTTCTATCGGGCTCGGTGCAGGCATGTTTCTGTGCTGGGATCTGGGCAATATTTCAAATTCGTTGATATTCATGCTCTCGGCCGGAGGGCTATATTTCTACTCATACTCGTACAAGCGTCAATTCCTCATAGGTAACCTGGTGGTTGCGTTCTTGGCGGGGCTTGTTCCGTTTCTTCCGCTGTACATCCAAATGATGTGCACGCCTGATCTTTGGATGGAGCTCCCGTGGGCCCCCGTTCTGGTGGCGTTGGCTTTCTTCTCTTTTCTTACCACACTTATCCGCGAGATCATCAAAGACATGGAAGATATCAAAGGCGACCAACTGCTGAAGTGCACCACGCTGCCGATCGTGCTCGGGGTCAAGGTGACGAAAGTGATCGTTGTGGCGCTCGTCATGCTATTGATGAGTTCCATCGTTTCGTTGCAGACCGTGTGGTATGCTGACGACAATCGGCTCATGTTCTGGTATTTCCTCGTGGCTGTTCAATTACCGGCAGCCGCTATTATTCTGCTGGTCATGATGGGAAAAACATCCAAGGATTTCCGCTTGGCCAGTAAACTCTCGAAGGTGTTGATGGTGGGAGGCATCCTATCGTTGATCGTTTTCAGATGGACACTACAATGATTGAACTCAACGGAAAAGAATTGGTGCTGGCATCTGCGTCTCCGCGCAGAAAGTGGCTGATGCAAGAATTGGGTCTGGGTTTCTCCATTCAGCCCAAAAACGTAGAGGAGGTTTATCCCGAGCATTTGAAGCGGGAAGAAATACCACTTTACCTATCAACGCTGAAGGCGGAAGCATTTTCGCCAGAAGAGCTGGAAGGTAAGATCGTGCTTACCGCAGATACCATTGTCTGGCTGAACGACCGCGAGTTGCAGAAGCCAGTGGACCTTGCAGATGCCAAACGCATGGTAGGCATGCTCTCGGGTACTTCTCATGAGGTGTACACGGCTATAACTTTGCGTACATCGGATGGGATGATGTCAGATTTTGATCGGACCGAGGTTCATTTCAGAGAACTCTCACAAGACGAGATAGACTATTATGTGGATAATTACCGTCCGCTGGATAAGGCCGGAGCGTACGGTATTCAGGAGTGGATCGGATATGTTGGAATAGATCGGATAGATGGCTGCTATTTCAACGTCATGGGGTTGCCGCTCCGCAAGGTTTACCAGGCGCTGAAAGCACTCTGAAAGCTGTCCGTGTAGGTATACGCCATTGTTTCTGATATTCTGTTTTTTCTCATTGCGATAGGAAACAATTGCGGCTTGATTCCGTTGTAGTTAGGTGGTGCTTGCTTCATATCGCATTTATATTGTATAAAACATGCATTCTGACTATCTTTGCAGCCCTTTTTAGGGTGCCACAATTGTAGCGGCACGATCATCTAACAGAAATAGGACAAACATGAGACAACTTAAGATCACCAAATCGATAACTAATCGTGAGAGTGCTTCGCTTGACAAATACCTTCAGGAAATTGGCAAGGAAGATCTGATCACTGCAGACATGGAAGTTATCCTGGCGCAGAAGATCAAAGCCGGTGATCAAGCTGCTTTGGAGAAGTTGACCAAAGCAAACCTCCGTTTCGTGGTTTCTGTTGCCAAGCAGTATCAGAATCAAGGTCTCAGCCTTCCTGACCTTATCAACGAAGGAAACCTTGGCCTCATCAAGGCTGCACAGCGATTTGACGAAACCCGTGGTTTCAAGTTCATCTCTTACGCTGTTTGGTGGATCCGTCAGTCAATCCTGCAGGCGCTGGCCGAGCAATCAAGGATCGTTCGACTGCCATTGAACCAGGTTGGTTCTTTGAACAAGATCAATAAAGCATTCTCAGCACTTGAGCAGAAATTTGAGCGAGAGCCGTCTGCTGAAGAGCTTTCTGAAGTACTGGAGATCCCAGAAGAGAAAATTGCCGACACCATGCGCGTATCAGGCCGTCACGTGTCAATGGATGCACCGTTCGTGCAAGGTGAAGACAACAGCCTTCTGGATGTACTCGTGAATCACGATTCGCCACGTGCAGACAGCACATTGATGAACGAGTCGTTGCAGAAGGAGATAGAGCGGTCGCTTTCAACACTTACCGAAAGAGAAAGAGATGTGGTGAAGCTGTTCTTCGGGATCGGAATGAACCACGGCCTTACGTTGGAAGAGATCGGAGCCAAGTTCGATCTTACCAGAGAGCGTGTGCGCCAGATCAAAGAAAAGGCCATCAGAAGACTGCGCCATACATCGCGCAGCAAACTGCTGAAAGCATATCTAGGATAAATCAACCAAACCCAAATCCATTTTCATGAGTACTGAAACGATTGCATCAAAGACCAACGGAACCTTTGATGCAGAGTTGAACGATTGGATCGCACGCGAAAAGGCTGCCATCCAGCTGATGTCTATTGTAGGAACCCTACGTTTTGACCGCGCAGTAGAACTGATCATCTTCCGCCTGCAATTGCACGATTGCAATGTAGGAGAAGTGCTGGCTCACCACGAGTACGCCCGCAAAATGGTGCGTAAACCAATAACCGTATTCGACAGCTTGGAAGTGGCTACCGGATTGGTAGGTATGAACCTTGCACCGGCTAAGATCGACCTTGGTAAACTCACCCACGAGTGGTTGGAGGCCAGGGCCAACGGAGATACCATTGAGACCTTTCTAGGTGCAAAGATCGGAACACTGGTTGCCGATGGGCGCGAACCATCTGCCCCGAAGGATGTGGTACTTTACGGATTCGGCCGCATTGGTCGATTGGCAGCCCGTGAGTTGATCTCTCAATCAGCTAAGGGCGATCAATTGCGTTTGCGTGCCATCGTTACGCGTTCAAATACAGATCTTGACATTTACAAGAGAGCTGATCTGCTCAGAACAGATTCGATCCACGGTCCGTTTCCTGGAACCATCGAAGCAGACATCGAAAAGAAGGCATTGATCGTTAACGGGCACACCGTATTGTTGATCGCAGCGAATAATCCGTCAGAGATCGATTATACCGCCTACGGGATCAATGATGCGTTGGTGATCGATAATACTGGAGTTTGGCGAGATGCGGACGGATTGGGTCAGCATTTGAAAGCCAAGGGCGTGAGCAAGGTTATGCTGACCGCTCCCGGAAAAGGCGATATCCCGAATATCGTGCATGGCGTCAATCATTTGAGCTTCAATCCGGATGACCACAACATCTGGTCGGCCGCATCGTGTACAACCAACGCCATTTCTCCGGTTCTGGCGGTCATCGAATCAAAATTCGGAGTGGAAAAAGGGCACATCGAGACCATTCATGCCTTTACCAACGATCAGAATCTACTCGACAATTACCATAAGAAATACCGAAGAGGCCGTTCGGCTGCTTCAAACATGGTCATTACCGAAACGGGTGCTGGAAGCGCAGTCGCGAAAGTCATCCCACCTCTTGCCGGTAAATTGACATCGAATGCGGTGCGTGTTCCTGTTCCAGATGGTTCTTTGGCCATTCTTAACCTGACATTGAAAAAGAAAGTATCCTTGGAGGATATTGATGCTGCCATGAAAGATGCTGCATTGAACGGCAGTCTGGTAGAGCAGATCCGTTACTCCACTTCGCACGAATTGGTATCGTCTGATATTGTTGGCGACAGTTGTGCTTCCATCTACGATAGCAAGGCAACCATCGTATCACCGGACGGAATGAATGTGGTGATCTACGCTTGGTACGATAACGAATATGGCTATACACGTCAGGTGCTGCGTCTGTCCAAGTATGTTAGCAAGGTGCGTAGGTTGCACTATTACTAAGAGAACAACACTTTAACATGAAGCCGACATGAATTTTCATGTCGGCTTTTTTTGTTTCTGTCATTTATCAAGTTCAGTTCGTTTTTAGAAGCCTACCTTGGAGGCTCAGAAACGAGAACATGACCCAATTACAGCGATTGAAATTTTCCCGAACTGCGGATATTGAATTTGTGAAGACCCTTAAGGCCCGCGTGGCAGAATATTTTGAGGACAAACAGATCACCAAACATGGAAATGCTGGGATGGTGGTGAAAACCGTTGCCCTGTTGCTGATGTATCTCCTGCCGCTCGGATTCATCATTTCCGGGTTTGTTTCGCATCCGTTCCTTCTTTTCATCATGTGGGTCATGATGGCGGTTGGAATGATCGGCATTGGCATGTCCATCATGCATGATGCAAATCACGGTTCATACTCTAGCAATCCGAAGGTGAACAAGGCCTTGGGTTACCTCATCAATATCGTTGGTGGTAGTGCCATTGTATGGAAGATACAGCATAACGTGCTGCATCACTCATTTACCAATATTGATGGACACGATGGTGATATTGACACAGGTGGTATACTCAGACTCTCACCGAATACCAAACGGCTTTGGATTCATCGACTGCAGGCGTTCTACGCTTGGTTTCTTTACGGAATGATGACCATCAACTGGGCTACATTCAAGGATTTTCTGCAAATATTTGACTTCAGAAAGCGTGGATTAACGGTGAAGGGAAGAGGTGAGTTCAGTATGCAGATCACACGCATGACCATCGCCAAATTGCTCTATTGGGGAGTTGTATTGGCCTTGCCATTGTGGTTGAATCCAGCTGCGTGGTGGATAACTCTGTTGTTCTTTTTGACCATGCACTTTATTGCAGGCATCTTTAGCGCCATCGTGTTCCAATCAGCACACGTGGTGCCCTATGCCGAGTATCCTATGGCTCCGGAAGGCGGAAGGATTGAGGAGAGCTGGTTTGTTCATCAATTACGAACGACCTGCAACTTCTCACCTAAGAGTCGCATATTTTCATGGTTTGTAGGTGGGTTGAATTATCAGATCGAGCACCACCTTTTCCCCAGTATCAGCCATGTACATTACCGCGAGCTTTCGGAAATCGTTCAGCGCACCGCCAAGGAATATGGGATTCCATATCATGTGTATCCGAATTTCATGATAGTGGTATGGGAACATACCAAGCATCTGTGGCGATTAGGCAATTCGCGCGGCATGGTAAAGGCATAGTTTGTTGTTTGAAGGTAGAGAACGCTACGCATTCTACCTGCCAGGTACTTACGTGATACACTGAAATTTCATTTCATTCGTCTAAATAGCCAAAAAGGGCTATTTCAGGATGTTCAACTTGCTATAGCTTTGTTGTTAACGATTGATTAGCAATGAGGCAAGAAGAAGAATTGGTACTGAAGGTACTACGCGTTTGCATTGCTGCTGCATTCTTGATGGCGATGGGTTGGATGATCTACAACGGTTGATCAGTTGTCGCCATCCTTCACTTTCTTACCGCCCTTACTGGCAAAGAAATCCACCTGAAATGCTATGACAGGAAGCAGTCCGACCTGATACTTGTAGGCCAGTTCGTTGTACTGTTTGTCGTAATACTGCCGT
This sequence comes from Bacteroidia bacterium, assembly GCA_041583955.1. Classification (GTDB taxonomy): domain Bacteria; phylum Bacteroidota; class Bacteroidia; order UBA10329; family UBA10329; genus UBA10329. The sequence continues at coordinate 9,774 of JBFHEW010000010.1, forward strand.
AGGATGTTCTTATAGTCTACAAAGTTCCCAAGGTCGAACGAGATGGTCCATGAGTATTTGGGTTTGTTCTGACGGTAGGCAATACGGAGGTCGGGCCGGAAATAACTCGGATACGTTTGGGAGAATGCCAACGAATCGATGGTCACTGCCTCACGGGCTTCGGTCGATGCTGCAAGATCTATCGGTGTATATCGGAAACCACCTGCGTAACCGATCCGCAAGCCGAACTCCAATGCGCTGTTCTTGAATTGGACCTCGTATCCGGCAATCACAGAGCATGCAAAACGACTGTCGTATGCACCGGAATAGGTCTTGCCGTTGAGTGGGGTGTAGGTAGACCGGAACACCGAACCATTTACCACAAAGAACCAATGGTTGGCGTAGTAACGTTGGATGGAAACATCGATTCCCATGTTCATTCCGGTTCCTTCATTCACCAACGAATCCTTGGCATAGCCAGAACGCTCGTTCAGCAACATGTAAGTGCTTTCAGGATCGGCACTTACAGGTAGATCATAGAGGTATTGGAAGTAAGGCTCTATCTTGAACCTATAGTTGCGCAGAAAGCCGAGTTCGTAGCTCAGTACGAAATGATGACTCTGCACCATTTTCAGGTCTTTGTTCGGGAAATAGATCGAACCATCGGGCCGTTCAAATCGGGTGAAGTAAGAACCTAGCGGTAAATACTGCCCGTGCAGGCCATATCCGAAACTGAATTGAGAGCTTTCGCCTACTTTCTGAGTTACACTCAAACGTGGTTCAATGGAGTAAGTATTGTTTAGCGTGAGGTAGGTTGCATGTATTCCTCCAACGATGGTGGTGGTGGCAGTAGGCCGATATTTTGTCTGGATGTATGGTTGCAGCGTGGTTGTGGCTCCAGAACCATCGATGAGTACAAAGGTCTGATCCAGGGAATCAACATACTTCGATTCGTTAAAGGAGTAGAAGTTCTCATCGGCATGGATACCGGCCCTTAGGCTGACCCGGCTGCTGAACTTATGGTTGTAAAAGCTGTGCAATGCAATGCGCGTATTGTTGAAATGCGTATCGCGAGTAGGGTGCAGAACATAGTTGAAATCGAGGGTGTCGTCTCCATCAACCACATCATTGTACGTTCCAGCCAATACGGTTTTGAGGTAGGATTTCTCGGAAAGAAGTTGTGTCCATGAAACACCCAGCACCGCAAGGTTGGTCTTGAAAGTGGTCTTGGCCCTATGCGCATATTCAACCCACTCAGCCGTATCCTTCTTTACCATACCTTCCTCTGTACTCATACCACCGATACCGAAAATGCTGATACGCGACTTTTTCCCGTTAGGCAATTGAATTTTAAAGGAAAGATCCTGATAGGTGTTGTTGGTATTCTCGTCCACCACAAAAACGCCCATTGCTCCCAGAATGCCTAAGGTGGAATAACGGTAGTTGAACAGATAACTCGATCCATCATCTTTCTTCGACATGGGGCCTTCTGCGCCTGCATTGATTCCAAGCAGTCCAACATTCACCATGAATTCGTGTCTGTCGGTATTGCCATTCCGGAAGCTTACATCGAACACGCCAGAAAAGGCATTCCCGTACTCGGCAGGGAACGCGCCCGTGCTGAAATCCATGTTTCCCATCACGTGTGGCGAAAGGGCCGTGATACCGCCACCAGAAGACCCCGGGCGCGAGAAGTGATTCAGGTTGGGAACATCAATGCCTTCCAAGCGCCAGAGGATGCCTGCTGCCGAGTTTCCACGTACGATCACATCGTTGTCGTTGTCCTGTGCGGCAGTAACGCCTGGAACGTTCAGGGCAACGCGACCCGGATCGTTGATGCTGCCCGCAAAACGCTGGGTTTCCTTGATGCTGAATGAGCGCGAACTCACGGTCATCATCTCATTGCGTGTTTGCCCATCTTGCGTGGCCACCACCTTCACCTCTTGGGTCATGTTCACGCTTTCCTCCAGGGCTATATTGAGGCTTAATTCCTTACCCGAACTGAGGGTGATGAGGCCACTGCTCCACGGTTCATATCCAATGTAGGTGCATTTCACTTCCAATCGCCCAACCGGTACGTTCTCCAGGGTGAATTTCCCATCGAGATCGGTCGTAGCGCCTATCATCTGTTCCAACTGAACGAACACGGCCGCTCCAATGAGCGGTTGTTTGGTTTCGGCATCTACCACGGTTCCGCGGATGGTTTGGTTGCGTTGGGCCAATACCCAGAACGGTAGCAGTACGAATAAGAAGGATACGGAGCGTTTCACGCGGGGAATTTAGCGAAAGCAGCGGTGCATCGCATGGCTCCTTTCCATGGCGGTATACCTGTCACTTTCCCGATCATATCAGATCATCCACTTCTGAGCAGGCTTCTTCGTCCGCATCCACATCGTGAAAAAGGGTGTCTTGATTCCCGAGCATCGAGTAAATCTCACTCAGACTTACAGGTTTTCTGAAATGGTGATTGATGCCCAATCGCTGCGCCAGAATGTTGGCATCGAGTTCAGACAGCGGTTTGAATTCCTTACGTGCGAGAAGACGACCAGGCCGAAGCAGTGCACTGTCCAATTTATTGGCGGCCACATTGAACGTGCAGATGATCTGTAGCTTAAGCATGTCATTAAGGAGTCCATCCGTCATGTTAAGTAGATTGGTGACTCCTTGGATCCGAACCCCATCCTCACGTTTGACAAGCAGTGGTTCCGCATCCTCTATCAATAATATACAATAGGTCCCACCTTTAGAAAGGTCTCGCACGCATTGGCCCAAAAAGCTCATGAACATGGGGTCTGTAAGGTAATTTACCATGTTCGGTGGTATGTAGATCACCGATTTCTTTGCTATTGCCATTTGCCTCAAAAGATGCCGTATGTAATAGGTCTTACCTGTTCCGGGCGGGCCATGGAATAACACTAGTCCTTTGTTCGTAGTGTTGAAACGTTCGATGAGGTCGTTGTGAAATTGCTCAAATCCCGGGCCGTAGTTTATATCCAGGTCTTGGATATGGAACGAGTCGTTCACAGCATTTTCGGACAGTTTGAACCCTCCGCGGAACGATTCAATGATATTGATCTTAGGCGTCCTTTCTCGTTTCTCCAGCTTGATACGCTTCATCATATTGCCCATCTGTTCTTCAAATTGGGCATCATATAAATCGCTTGTTTCTGGCGGAGTAATAAAACTGAACTCACCGAGGCTCGGAATGTCTTCTTGGCTGAATGCTACGGGAAGCATGAACCTGCGAACGTCCGCGTCTTCCATGTTACCGGCTTCGAGCAGGTAACCAGGATGGTTGGGAAACCCCAACACATAGGAATTGATGCATTCCTTTCCATGCCTGATGACCATACTGTAATGTATTTTTTCCGCACCGAATTCGTGCAGACAGGTTTTAAGTAAGGTATCCGTCAATATGTCTTCTTTGATCAGCTTTACCGATGGTGGATAATTGTACGTTGCGGCATAGTATCTGGCTGTTGGAAAATAGTCGGGACTAAATCCAACTTCGTTGTAAACGAAGCGAATGTCTTTTTTCTTGAGTGGTTCCATGGTCTACAGTACCTGATATTGGACGGAATTATCCAATTGCAACGCTAATATAACAAAGCCATTTATGTGGTAAAAGAAAAAAATCAAGAGGTCGTTTGTTCTCTTTGTCAACCGAATGGAGCTTTCAATTCAGCGATATTCATGAAGATTGTTTACCAACAGCGATCCGCTATGGTGGCCTGCAATTATGCTAGTGATATCTTGTTCATACACCCGTGGATATATTCGGTATTCCTAACCATTTCTCCTATCTTCGGACCTCTCTCATATATCCATCAATAACATCATGCGTTTATTCACCTTTTTTGTTGCCTTGCTGGTTGCAACGTCCTCATTTGCCACGGATCCGACCCCAGCCGCTTATCTCGTCAGCTATAAACTTGTAAAGTCGCACACGAAGAAGACCATCAATGAGCTGTGGAAGAAGAACAGTGTTCCGAAGATCGCACTCCCCGTTAAGCACGATGTAGATATCTACGAGATCATTTATAAGGTGCAGTGGATCGATGGGACCTGGCGGAATGCCTCGGGCATCTATTATGTCCCCAAAGTGAAGAATGCGGTACCGTATATGATGTTCGGCCATGGCACGCAGATCCAAAAGGAGCGGACCATCTCAGATGGCGATTCGCAGCAGTTCATTTGCCTGGCACATGCTACGGATGGCTATGCGGCCATGTTTCCAGACTATTATGGCATAGGAAAAGGAGAAGGGAAACATCTTTACCAGCATGCATGGTCCGAGGCACATGCATTCATCTATATGTTAATGGCAGTGGATGAACTCAATAAGGAGTTGGAGGTAAACCCGAACGGTCAGCTGTTCCTCACTGGCTATTCTCAGGGCGGACATGCATCATTTGCCGCACATAAGTATATTGAGGAGTTGAACGATCCTCGTTTTCAGGTTACTGCGTCTTCTCCCATGTCGGGCGCATACGACATGACCGGAGAACAGGAGAAGTACATGTTTCAGGAGTACCCGCGTCCGTTTTACCTTCCCTACCTGCTGCTTTCGTATCAGACGGCATACAACATTCTCGATACCGATAATCCATACGATGCGTTCACAGCGCCATTCGATACACTCTTCCCAGGTTTCTTCGAGAACAATGACAGTAAAACACTGGATGAGTTGAACAAGCATTTACCCAAGGTTCCGATGAAAGTTGTGGAGCCGGAATTGATAGAAGCTTATAAGAACGATGAGAACCATCCGTTCAAAGTGCGTTTGCGCGAGAACAATCTGGTCGATTGGAAACCACAGGCTCCGGTACAATTGTGCTACTGCAAAGGCGATAAGGAAGTAAGCTATATGAACTCGGAGGTGGCGTATGAGCGGATTACCGGGCTAGGAGTGAACCATATACGTTTGAACAACCTGAGCGATCATCTCGATCATAACACCTGTGCAGCCTTTGCGGTGTTGGCCACCAAATACTATTTCGACCGATTCAAGAAAAA
>JBFHEW010000011.1:0-14427 GCA_041583955.1 Bacteroidia bacterium
ATTGCCGATACCCCAGGACATATTCAGTACACGCGGAACATGGTCACGGGTGCATCTACCGCCAATCTGGCCATCATACTTGTTGATGCACGACATGGCGTTATCGAGCAGACCAAGCGCCACGCCTACATCGCATCGTTGCTACAGATACCGCACGTGGTTGTCTGTGTCAACAAAATGGACCTCGAAGACTTCAGCGAAAAGGCCTTTCAGAAAGTTCACCGCGATTTCGAGGACTTTTCTGCCAAGTTGGATATCAAAGACGTTCGATTCGTGCCTATCAGTGCGCTTCTCGGAGACAACGTGGTTGACCGTTCAAAGAACATGGATTGGTACCAAGGCCCGACATTGATGCACATTCTGGAGAACGTACACATTGGAAGCGATCAGAATCATATCGACTCACGATTCCCGGTCCAATACGTCATTCGCCCGATGACCACCGAGTACCATGATTACCGCGGATATGCCGGTAGGGTGGCCGGTGGTATTTTCAGAGCCGGAGACGAGGTCTCTGTTCTTCCATCCGGGTTCACCTCTAGGATAAAGTCCATTGACTCCATGAACGGACCGGTTGACAAGGCATTCCCTCCAATGAGTGTTACCATGACACTCGAAGATGACATTGACATCAGCCGTGGCGACATGATCGTGAAGGTTGGAAACCAGCCGAAGCAGGAGCAGGAATTTGATGTGATGATCTGTTGGATGAGCGACCGTCCGATGCAAATTGGTGGAAAATACGCCTTGAAACACACTTCCCGTGATGCACGATGCATTGTAAAAGATGTCAAGTACAAGATGAACATCAATACGATGCAGAAACTGGAGGACGACAAGAACGTTGGGCTGAACGACATTGCGAGAGTAACTGTCCGTACCACAGTGCCCATGTTTATTGATGGTTACAGGAAAAATCGGAATACGGGATCACTCATATTGATAGATGAAGCAACCAACAATACCGTTGGTGCAGGTATGATCGTACAATAGGATCTGTTCCATGGCTGACCGACCGCATATTCTGGTTATTGGCGATATAATGCTAGACCAATATGTGGCTGGGAAGGTTACCCGCATCAGTCCAGAAGCGCCTGTACCTGTGGTAAAGGTCGATGAAGAATGGTCCACCCTTGGTGGAGCTGGAAACGTGGCGGCCAATGTGGCTGCTTTGGGCGCAAAACCCATTTTACTCGGGTTGATCGGCAATGACGGGTACGGACTAAGCGTGGTCAGTGCTTGCAAGAAGGCAGGAATTGACGAGGCGATCATACGAGGCAGTCAACCGACCATTGTTAAAACCCGTGTCGTTTCCGGACAACAGATCGTTCGTTTTGACCGCGAGGAGCCATTGCTCTGGACACAACAACAACTGGCGGAATTCGCGACTCGCTTGGAAGAAAGCCTGCCCGTAGTCGACATCATTCTGCTTTCAGATTACGCAAAAGGAACCCTTTCGGATCAGGTTCTGAAACTGATTTCCGATATGGCAGCTACCCACGGAAAACGCGTGCTGATCGACCCGAAAAGAGCCGATTGGTCTGCCTACAGCGGAGCGTTTCTGATCACTCCGAATCTGGTGGAATTGGGCATGACCGATGCTGGCAAAGACGTTAAGAATGACGACAATCCAGTAGTAGAGGCGTGCCAGAAACTACTCAAACAATACGCGATCGAACATATCGTGGCAACACGTTCGAGCTACGGTATGACGGTGGTTGCTGAAAAAAGGATTCTCAACATTCCGACCCGTGCGCTGGAAGTATATGATGTAAGTGGGGCAGGCGATACGGTCCTTGCTGCATTCGGTGTGAGTTTGGCTGAAGGAAAATCGGTTACAGAAAGCGCCTTTGTCGCCAATGCCGCTGCCGGAATCGTGGTAAGTAAACGAGGAACGGCTGTCGTACATCGGTCTGAACTGGACACGTTTCTTCGAGGCGGTTTCAAGGAAGTCACGCAGGCGGAAATAGACACGTTCAAGCATAAGAATGCCGGCAGGAAGGTGGTCTTTACCAACGGGTGTTTCGATGTGTTGCACCAAGGCCATAGAAAACTACTCCAGGAGGCCCGTGAACTGGGCGACCTGCTGGTGGTAGGATTGAATTCTGATGGATCCATCAAGCGGTTGAAAGGAGAATCCCGACCCATAAATTCGGTCGATCAACGGATTGAAGCCTTGGCCGCATTGCCTTCAGTGGATGCGATAATCGTGTTTGAAGAAGATACGCCTTACAGACTGCTACAGCAGCTGCAGCCGAAGGTTCTGGTAAAAGGTGGAGATTATGAGCCTAAGAGTGTTGTCGGATCAGACCTTGTTGAACAGGTTGTCATCGTACCCTTGGTCGAAGGTGTTTCTACCACTAAACTGTTGGATGAATGATGCGGTCTGATGCACGTATCTATGTGGCAGGCCACCGCGGAATGGTTGGTTCAGCCATTGTTCGGATGCTCGAGGCCTCAGGGTTCTCCAACATCATTGTACGCGATTCTTCCCAACTCGACCTTAGGGATCAAGCTTTGGTGAATCGATTTTTTGACAACGAAAAACCCGAATTCGTCTTTCTGGCCGCAGCCAAAGTGGGCGGTATTCTGGCAAACGACACTTACCGCGCAGAATTCATTTACGATAACCTGATGATAGAGGCTAACGTGATCCATGCTGCGTACCAGCATCAGGTCAAGAAGTTGTTGTTTTTGGGGTCGTCATGTATCTACCCGAAGATGGCCGTTCAGCCTATTAAAGAAGAGTACCTTTTGACCGGAGCGTTGGAACCTACCAACGAACCATATGCTATTGCCAAAATAGCCGGTCTCAAGCTATGTGAGAGCTATCGCAAGCAGTATGGTTGCAACTTCATCAGTGCCATGCCAACCAACCTTTACGGAGTTGGAGATAATTACCATCCGCAGAATTCGCACGTCCTTCCAGCACTCATCCGAAAGTTCCATACGGCCAAGGAGAACGGAGATGCTGAAGTGCTTCTTTGGGGTACAGGAACCCCCAAACGTGAGTTCTTATATGTGGATGACCTTGCTTCTGCGTGTTTGTTCATGATGCAGAACTACGAAGGTTCAGAATTCTTGAATGTGGGAGTAGGAGAAGATATTTCAATCGCAGAGCTGGCCGAAACCATCAAGGAGATTGTGGGTTTCAAGGGAGACATTGATTGGAATACCGCAATGCCGGACGGAACACCCAGAAAACTGTTGGATGTAAGTAAATTGACAGCCATGGGATGGAAACCGACCATTGGGCTTACAGAAGGCATTGAAATGGCCTATGCCGATTTTCTTAACCGAAAGGACCAGTTGAATGGCTAAGAAAGTTGCACTCATAACCGGTATTACCGGTCAAGATGGCGCTTACTTGTCTGAGCTACTGCTGAGCAAAGGCTACGAGGTGCATGGCATTAAGCGTAGAAGCTCGCTTTTCAACACTGAGCGAGTGGATCACCTGTATCAGGATCCGCACGAAGAAGATATCCGCTTCAAATTACATTATGGCGACCTGACAGACTCGAACTGCATTACCCGCATCGTTCAGGAAGTTCAGCCAGATGAGATCTATAATCTCGGGGCCATGAGTCATGTACAGGTGAGTTACGAAATACCCGAGTACACGGCCGATGTTGACGGGATAGGCACTCTAAGGATCCTTGAAGCGGTCCGTTTATTGGGATTGAAGGATAAGACCCGGGTCTATCAGGCATCAAGCTCGGAGCTTTTCGGACTGGCCAAGGAGTTTCCGCAGAACGAGAATACACCCTTCCATCCCCGATCGCCTTATGGGGTAGCCAAATTGTATGCACACTGGATAACCGTTAATTACAGGGAGGCTCACGGTCTGTTTGCCTGCAATGGCATTCTTTTCAATCATGAATCGCCTCTTAGGGGCGAAACTTTCGTGACAAGAAAGATAACCCGCGCTGTAGCGAACATCGCCATGGGGAAACAAGACGTCCTGTATCTTGGGAACCTGAATGCAAAACGCGACTGGGGCCACGCGAAGGACTTCGTTCATGCCATGTGGCTTATGCTGCAGCAGAATGAACCGGACGATTATGTCGTTGCCACCGGGGTGAGTAGCACCGTTCGACAGTTCACCGAAATGGCTTTTGAAGAAGCCGGTGTCGTAATCCGTTTCGAAGGATCGGGGAATGAGGAGGTAGGCGTTGTATCATCATTGAATCGGACACTTCCGAACCTTGCTATTGGGCAGGAAGTAGTGAAAATAGACCCGAAATACCTGCGGCTGGCAGAAGTGGAAAACCTGATAGGCGATGCTCGTAAAGCACACCGACAGCTAGGGTGGCATCCTACCATAGGACTACGCGAAATGATACGTGAAATGGTATGTTTCGACCTGGAAAAAGTTGAATTACGCAAGTAGTCATGGGCACCAAAGGATGGCTAACTTTGCGTGCTATTCATGTTCAAGCTTTTTGGGATGGATTGTCAAAGATTGACGTAATTTGTTTATGATTCATTGATGAATTTCCGCGACCGTTCCATAGCTCTCAGGTTTCTAGTAGACCTGATCTGCGTAACAATCGCATTCGCAATAGCTATTTGGTTGTCGCACGGGTTTGAATTGCCCGTCAGAAAGCGCGATCTGCTTCATTGGTTCATCCTGCTTTTCGGATGGTTCCAATTCGTTGATAACCTCGACTATTACAACAATTTCAGATTGAAGAATGCTGCTCAGGATCTGTTGATCTCCATGCGCATTGCCGTTGTAATGGTCATTATTTACAGTATTTCCGCTTTTCTTGTGGATACCGGTGGAGATGGAAGAATCGGGTTCGTTGCTTTTTTTGTAGTTCTATTTCCCTTATTGTTCTTACGGAAATACCTTTTCCGTAGGTTGTTTCATTTCCTCAGTTCCAACAGGAAGGATAAGGTCTTGTTTGTTGGTAATTCAAAGGTAAGTTGGGAAATACACGAAGCCATCCGTAGAAGACCGTGGATGGGCTACTCCATATGCGGAAGACTTGAATTCGAAAAAGATTATTCGATAGAGCCGATGCTGATTGAACTTAGTAGGCTTTTGGACACGCATAAACCTAACAGGGTTTTCATAGACGAAAAGAGCCTCAAACGAGACGATCTGGACCGGGTTGTATCGGAGTGTCTTTCGCACACGGTACAGCCATTCGTACTCCCACAAGGACTGAAGTTCTACTCCGAGCGGTATCAGGTTCAATTCTTTGATGATATCCCCATCATTGCAGTTAGGAAAAATCCGTTGGAACGCTTCCGGTACAGAACCTTGAAGCGAATGTTCGATCTGGTTTTCAGTGGTTTGCTGTTACTCACGGTGCTGCCGCCTTTATTTCTCTTGATAGCCATCTTGATCAAACTGGATTCAAAGGGTCCGGTGCTCTTTACTCAGAACAGATGGGGCCTGAATAACATTCCTTTCAAGGCTTTCAAGTTCAGGAGCATGCGGGCAGATTCTCAGGATGTGAAGGAGGGAAAGTATCAACAGGCAAAGAAGAACGATGATAGGATCACAAAGGTCGGAGCCTTTTTACGGAAGTCCAATTTGGATGAGTTGCCCCAGTTCATCAATGTCTTGCTTGGCGACATGAGCGTGGTGGGTCCACGGCCCCATCCGGAACCGCTTAATGTCGAATCGATGAAGGTCGTTGACAATTATCTGCAACGTCACCTGGTAAAACCCGGTATCACGGGCTGGGCTCAGGTCAATGGCGCGCGCGGGGAAACCAAGCAAGTGTCTCAAATGCAGAAGAGGGTTGATTACGACATATGGTATATCGAGAACTGGAGCATCCTGCTTGATGTACGTATCGTGCTTCAGACCGTTTGGAACATGTACAAAGGAGAAAAACACGCCTATTGAGAACATCAACCACCATCATCTGTCTTCTGGCCTTTCTGCTTGCAAGCTTCCATAAGGAAGCCCGTGCACAGTATATTCCATACCATACCGATCATGAAGACGTTTACAATTTCCTATCTGAGCTCCGGGTCCTAGGCATTGTCAGTTACAATCCAGCGGTGCTTCCTCTTTCTCGAAAGGAAATTGCAACCATGTTGGTGGCGGCAGATACTTCTTCGCGCCTCAATCCCATTCAAAAAAAGGAGATAGCCTTTTGGATGCAAGAGTTCGGCAAGGATCTGGGAACTGGAAAAGTGTTGGGAAAAATGAAATTCTTCAGAAGAAGAATGTATGCGGACAGAGAGGTCAAGAAACGACTGGACATGTTCTATTTTGCGAACGATCTGTTTCAGGTTACCATCAACCCTGTCTTGTCCGGCCTAGGCGGTATCAACACATCAGGCGACTTACGACTGAAGCATTGGAGAGGCCTTGAACTTTTCGGTAGGGTCGGTAAAGGTTTCGGTTACTACTTCAGCATTCATGATTATTTGGAGCGGCCCAACTGGAGTAGCACCCCGATGATAAGTCCCGAAATGGGTGGTGTCCATAGGGGTTCCATTATTACCACTAACGCTATCGAGTACTATGAAATGAGAGGAGGTGTTACCTATGGCTGGAAATGGGGTCAGGTTGGTTTGATCAAGGATAACCTGGAACTTGGTTCAGCCGCACGAAGCCAGATCATACTTTCTCAACGACCACCGAGTTTTCCGCGGTTCCATTTGCAGCTGAAACCCGTCAAATGGGCCGAACTCACTTACACCTTCGGTTGGTTGAATTCGGATATGGTTGACAGTACCCGGTCATACATGACAGGAAACGGTGTCTATCGGGAGGTCTTCCATTCAAAATTCTTCGCAGCCAATCTGGTGACGGTAAAACCGTGGAAGTATATCAGTCTAAGTTTAGGTAGTTCTGTCGTGGTGGCAGATAACAATTTGAATGTCGGACATTTCATTCCTGTTATGTTCTACACAGCGCTGGATCAGAGTTTCAACGGTCAGAACAATGATGCTGGACAGAATAGCCAACTCTATGCGGACCTCAGTTGGGATGTTTTTGGCTGGGCACAGGTTTATGGTAGCATACTCATTGATGAGATCAGGCTTAAGGATATGTTCAATTCTCAAAAGCAACGTAATTCACTGAGTTATCAGGTCGGTTTCCAGAGCAGGGCTTTCACTAAATGGAACCTTAAGGCGTATGCAAGCTACACTCGAACGAGGCCGGCCGTCTATTCACACTATATTCCAACCACCACCTATTCGCATGCAGGTTATGGTCTTGGGCATTTTCTTGGCGAGAACTCAGACCAGATACTCGCAGGTATACAGTTCAGGCCTGTTGCAAAACTCCGATTCATTATGGAGTACGAGCGCTGGAGAAAAGGAGCACAACATGTTTTCGGGAACAACGCTTCCAATCTTACAGGGGCCAGGTTCATGACCAATACATTGGCGTCAACCAACAGGATTTCACTGAAAGTGAGGTATCACATCATCAATGACCTAGCTGTTCAGTTGATGGTGAATCACTTTACAGGTTCAACAGATGGGACCTATCTGTTTCCCTCGGTTTCGGGTACAAACAGCTCCAGTACTTGGGTAAACCTTACGTTGCACCTAGGTATTTGAGACAACGGTTGAACACCGCCATCATTTAGCTACTCCCCAGTAGATGAATTCCAGTTTTTCACCGCGGTCGGCCTGTAACTGATGTGCTATTCCTGCAGGAACTTCTACTAACAGGTTTTCTTCAAGGTCTACGGTTTCTTCACCTATGATGTAGGTGCCGGTTCCTTTCAGGAAGAAGAAGTATTCGTCCATGGTTTCATGAGAATGCATGGGACAACTTTCTCCTGCGTTGAACGTGCCAAAAGCAATTTGGGTCAACGCATTTGGCAAATTATCGTTGTTCAGGAAAACCCGTTTAGTAGTGCCTCCGTGTGAAGTTTCAGTTACTTGAAGTCCAGACAGTTTAATTGAGTGTTTCACAGGATGAATATGACAAATACTTTTTGCCGGCCCTCAAAGTTATTGAAAAGGTCTACGGTCAAATTGAAAAGAGGCGATGATGTTCAAATGAACTACCGTTCAAGTTCCGTACGGTGATTATTTTATCTCAAGTTATAGCCTTGATCATCTACTTCCGGCCGAACAACGAATTCCAGTTCCATTTAGCATCATGAGCTTCGGCATATCCATATCCGTAACCATATCCGTACCCATACCCAAATCCTGAGCGTTTGACATCATTCAACACGATAGATAAACTAGGAATCTTTTTGGATTGATACAGGTCGTTTATATAGTGAAGTGTACTGCTATTTGTGGCCCCTTGTCTGACCACGTAGACCGATGTTGTCGCATGTTCGGCAATTATAAGGCTGTCTGTTACTAGCCCTATTGGCGGGGTGTCAACTACCACATAATCGTATTCTTTACAAAGGTCTCTCAGAAGCGTTTTGAGGCCATCTCCCATGAGAAGTTCTGAAGGGTTTGGAGGGACGGGGCCACCTACCAGTACGTCTAAATTCTCTTGGCCAGAAGGTTTAATTGCCGTTTTCACTTCAGCTAGACCTGCCAAGACAGAAGAAGCCCCAACTGCGTTGGAAATGTTGAAATACTCTGCGAGTCTTGGTTTTCTCAAATCGAGTCCAACAACGATAGTTCTACCTCCCCCCAACGCCATTGAAGCAGCCAAGTTTATTGAGAAGAAAGACTTTCCTTCCGAACCCATAGCGGACGTAACTTGAACGATTCGTTGACCCTCGAGCTCAGGATTCTTGTTATTGGCTATAAGAAAATTAAGGCTAGTTCGGATAGAACGGAACGCTTCGGCAATAGGCGAATTGTTATTGTGTGTTACAACTAAGTAGTCGGAATTATCATTATGAGGAATAATTCCTAGAAACGGAATGTGAGTTGCTCTTTTAAGGTCATCCAAGTTCTTAATTCTGTTGTCGATGAGAAGGAGAAGAATGATGTAACCTAGAGGAATGCCGAAACCGCCAACTAACCCCATCAGGTAAATGATGTTCTTTTTCGGACTAATGGGTTTGTCAGAACTCCGTGCCTTGTCAAGCACCATGTTATCAGAAATGGTCGAAGCAAGAAGGATTGAATTCTCAGATTTTTTTTCCAGCAGCAAGAGATAAAGGCTTTCCTTTATGGTATACTGGCGTTGTAATGCCAACAATTCATACTCGGCCTTGGGCAGTAGGCTAACCTTTGCTTCTACCTTGGTAAGTTGTTTCTGAAGCTCATCCTTTGAAGCGAGAAAACTACCTCTGATACTTGCGATGTTTTTGATCAAAGCCTCTTTGGTCTCTCGGATTTTCGTGTCAATTGAAGCAATGATAGGGTTGGCCTGTTTCGTAAAACCCAATTGGCTCTGTCGCTCGGCTGAAAGTTCGTTCAAAGTGGCAATCAGACTGTTAAGAAGTGGGTCGGTTAATCCTAAGCTTGATGGAGATGCATTTTCTAAACTCTGATCGCTTTTGATATAATCTTCCAAGTAATTAATGATACTCAGTTTCACATTCAGTTCAGACATAGATTTATCCAGCTGACCGACCTGGTCAAGAAAGAATCCAGCTTCTTCGCTCACGTCAGTAATTCCAGAACTACTCTTGTAGCGCTTGATATCCTCTTCTATCGTTCCGAGTTCATCAGCAATGATTCCAAGCTGATTGTCAATGAACTTGAGCGAATTGGAAGCAAGTTGATTTTTCTTCTGGATGTTGTCCTGTATGTAAACACCTAATAATGCATTTAAAAGATCCTCTCCTCTTTTTGGGACGTTGTCTTTCAATGTCAGTTTGAGGATGCTTGCTCTTTCTCTGGCTGCATCAACGTTTAGGTGTTCCAGGTACTGGGTCGTTAGAAGGTCTAAGCTGCTAATAGTAAGCTCATAGCTTTGGCTAAGCGCAGAATCACTGACGACCATTCTTTCAAATTCGTTGGTCTTCGTAAGACGAAACTGACCCAATTTATTCTCGAACGGTTCTTCAAACTGTATAACGTTCGAGAATTCAACGTCTTCTTTGCTTTTTGGATTTACATACGAAAAAGTCACAAGAGTTCCCGTTTGCTCTCCATTTACGATCACGTCTACATGAAACGATTGTGGAACATTTTCGACAAGCACATATTCCAATTGGAACGGTACTTCTTCATATAGGTCTCGTTTTCTCAGTCCCAAATTGACCGCGTAATCGACTCCCCTTCCTTCCGCCAAAAGGGCTCTTTCCATCATGTTTCTTGACGAGAGAATTGCAATTTCGTTTTCGATGTTTCGTTTTTTGCCTAGGACACCAACCTCGTCCAAAATACTTTGAGAAATGTCGTTTCCCTCGTCTTCCACCAATACGGTAGCTGACATGCTGTACATAGGTTGAGCGTACCAGACATATCCAAAGGCTAGACAAAAACCTAGGGGTACGAATACGATGAATAGCCTCCAGTTTTCTACAACAAGTTGAAGGACTTTGCGTAAATCCAATTCGTCCTCTTCGTTTTGACGGGGTGCTAGAATCTCTGACATTGGTTACAATGGATTATGGAAAATTGACCCGTGAAAGAAAAAGACCAAGGGCTGTCAAACCACTGAAAACGATTGGCAGAATTTTGTACCAAGCATCCGCGGAGGCAAACTTGCCCTTTCCTGGTTCGACATATAGAATGTCGTTGCTGTGTAAGTAGTAATATTCTGATTCGAAGAAATTTTTCGAAGTCAGATCCAGTTTCACGAATTCGCGCGTACTGCTTTTTTCCCTGATGACGAGCACATTGACCCTTCTGGCGAAAATGGTCATGTCTCCTGCCAACCCTAAGGCTTCTACCAAAGTGATTTTTTCATTCGGAATGGTATATACACCAGGGTTTTGCACTTCGCCCAATACGGTGACTTTGAAGTTCCGGATTCGTAGATTCACTGTAGGGTTATTCAGATACTTTTCTAACAAATCCTTGATGTCACGCTTAGCGATTTGAGTTGTCTTCCCTGCAACGTTTACACTACCAATAAGTGGCATTTCAATGTTTCCCATAGCATCTACCAGGTACGTATTGGCAACTTGTTGATCGGTGGTTTCGCCAACAACATTGAAAAAACTGCTGGCTTCCTTACTCATACTTGTAACATGAATGGATAGAAGATCCCCAGACTGGATAGTTGCTTCAAAATTCTGATGGATTGTTTGTTTCGACAATGTGTCAGAGACATCTTGGAAATAGGAGATGTCTTTTCGAGTAATACACGATTCGGACAGAATTAGGACAGCGGACAACAGCAGAAAAAGTACAGCCGAGTGGATTTTCATGGCGCAAATATAGTGGTTGAGATTGTTCTCTGAACTAGAGATATTCAGGACAGTTCCAGGTAGAGTGTCCGGTTATTCAAGTCAATATAACATAGAGAAAAAACGGATAAAACTCCGTTCAATGCTGAAAAGTGCTCGTAAATGGATTGAATCGGTACTTTTGATCGTGGTGTAAATTGTCCACGCATTCTTAATGCTTCAGTGATATCCATCAATTTCCATTTGGTTTCCATGAATATTGCCTAGGTCGACTATCAGCACACCTTCGAATAAACGGGTCTGATGATATCAGCCGATTTTTGAACCGACAAAGGATTCAACAACCAATTTTTACGCGCTCAATTGGTTCGGTTCAATGTTGGAGTTCATCACTTGACCCAGGAAAGAAGTGAAGCTCTATTCAAGAAGCGATGGAAGTCTGCTCCCTGCTTTCGGGGAATCCTTCAGCAAAGTTCCCGTTTTGTTTATGACTAAGGTCAATCCGTTCTTGTGCTCAACCACGTGATTTCTGTCTTTCGTACGATGTTTTTCGTTGAGCATGCGCGATTTCGGTAAGGCAAGTGGATTCAAAATGGTCTTTGGTATCGGGTTTTTTAGGCAATGACTTTCTCCAAGGTCGATTGCTTTCCGTGCCATGGTCCGAGTGATTTTTACCTATTGAAAACGGCTTACCCCAAAAGGGAGTTAAACGAGTTTAAGGACTATCTCTACGAATCTCAGTAGTTCAATCTATATTGAAACAAGTACTCTCTCAGCCTTATTAAAGAGGTTACGGCCTAGAGAATCTGAGTTACACGGAAAAGGTCAAACAGTCTGTTGCTTTTTTGCAATTTCCCCGACAATCCAATCGTAAGTCTTCTGTACCCCAACTTTCAACGGGGTGGTCGGTTTCCAACCTAGCTTTTCTTGAATAAGGGTGTTGTCAGAATTTCGTCCTCGTACACCTTCCGGTCCTGGAATGTTCTTCAGTGAGATCGTTTTACCAGAAATGTCGATGATCATTTTTGCAAAGTCATTGATGGAGATCATCTCTTCCGAACCGATATTCACAGGTTGAGAAAAATCACTTTCCATCAGACGCCTCACTCCCTCAACGCACTCATCCACAATTAGAAAAGAGCGTGTCTGTTTTCCATCTCCCCAAATTTCAATCTCTCCTCCATCTTGGGCCATAGCCACTTTACGGCACACTGCAGCAGGAGCTTTTTCTCTACCTCCATCCCAAGTGCCCTGAGGACCGAAAATGTTGTGAAATCTAGCAATTCGTACTTCAATGCCGTGATTACGGCTGTATGTAAGATACAAGCGTTCGCTGAACAGTTTTTCCCAACCATATTCGCTGTCAGGAGCCGCAGGGTAAGCGCTGTCCTCAGAGCATTTCGGGTTGTCAGGATCCAGCTGATTGTACTCAGGGTACATACATGCCGAGGAGCTGTAGAAAACTTTGGCAACACCTTTTTTCTTTATTTCTTCCAGTACATTGAGATTGATAAGGGCGCTATTGTGCATGATATCGGCATCATTATCGCCTGTAAACACAAATCCAGCTCCGCCCATGTCAGCCGCAAGTTGATAAACTTCGTCAAGGTCCGCGGAAACTACCTTTTCAACGACCGATGGGTCTCTAAGGTCTCCGATCACAAATTCGTCTGAATTGCCGTTGCCATATTCATTTTTTTTCAGATCAACTCCTCGTACCCAGTATCCCTCAGCCTTTAACTGATTGACCAAGTGTCCTCCGATGAACCCACCGGCACCACAAACCAAAGCCTTTTTCATTATTGTAATTTTTGTAATTAACGATTCTCTCTAACGGAGGCGTGTTTATAAAGCGCGAATATATCCAAAAGGCCGAATAATATGAACTTGGGCACGATCTCAGCATAACGTTTCCAGAGTCGTTTCGGCTCCATGGTAAGCCGATAGAACCATTCCATTCCAATGTTCTGTATCCATGTTGGAGCTGGTTTGATCGAGTCCGTGTGATAGTCGAAGGCTGCACCAACTGTAATTAAAGCCTTTACATCGGTGAATTGTGAAAGGCGCCAAGCAAACTTTTCCTGTTTTGGTGTTGAGATGCCTACCCAGACAATGTCTGTATTCAAATCATTGATTTCCGTGGCAAGATCTTTAAACTCCTGGTCAGATAATTCTCGAAAAGGTGGACAATGTGTTCCTACGACATGATGATTGCCAAATTTGGCAGCAACTGATTCTTTCAAGGCATCCGCCACTCCTTCTTTGCCTCCGCAGAGGTAATGATTGATGGGTGAATTTGCTGTGGTTCTCATAATCTCAGCGAATACAAATGGTCCGAAACAGCGTTCAATATGCTTTGCACCTTTTGCTTTGGCCACCCAAACTGCGGGCATCCCGTCTGGGAGGTTGCATGTATTCGGATGATTTAAAATCTGATTGAGTTCTTTGTCGGTCCGGGCTGTTACTATACCATGAACTCCAGTGGCAGTGATGATTGTATTCTTAGGGCAGTTGTGCAGAATGGTCGAAGATTCTTCCACTGAACAGGAAAGAATCGGAACACTCAAAACGTTGGTTTTACTGTTACTTATCATTGCGTGATTTGAAAAAGGCTCAGGGGGTTTATGGGAACACTTTTAGAATGGGCTATGAAGGTCATGCCAATACTCCCTCGGCCGAGTTGCTGCTTGCATGTGAATTACTTACCTTATTCTTAGACGGGGTACGGAGATCAGGTTCCGGGTTATTAAGTAATAATAGATATAGAACGAACATTGCGTCAAAGTAAATTATCGTATTATCAAAAATCAGCAATACCAAAAAGAACAAAATATAAACGGCATTTTTTCTAGATGTAAGGAACGACCTGAAGAAAATAATGAAGAATAAAGCAAAACAGATGAGACCAAAATCATAGAAAAGCATCAAATAATCAGAATGCACTATTGACATACGGGTAAAACTGAACGTTTGAACCAATTGATGGGTATGACCAATTCCATAGCCAAATAATAGTTGTGGAAACTGAAATAAGGTTTCGTAGACTTCATGATGAATAAGGTATCTCCCAGTAGTTAGTTGGTTCATACCTCGTCCCGTAAGGGTTTTGGCCAAATTATTAAGCTGACCACTACTTATTTCAATCAGCAATGTAAGTAGCATGAATGGAGCTGCATAGATTGCGGGTTTCATAGGGATCCGATGAGTTTTCCTGAGACTG
>JBFHEW010000012.1:0-14352 GCA_041583955.1 Bacteroidia bacterium
GATTGCGGGTTTCATAGGGATCCAATGAGTTTTCCTGAGACTGGCAAGTAAATGATAACCAGTAGCAATGACGAAACCCACCAGTACGATTCTCTTATAATTGATCAGAAATAGGAAGAAACAGAATGCGAAGTACCTGTATTTTTTGGACATCAGAAAATAAAGGCTGAGGTAGCCGAAAATCATTCCTAGGCTACTTTCTATCTCTGAGGAGGTTGATAGGAGAATGTCTGATGTTTTTGAAGCTGTCAGTAGTTGGAATATTCCGAGGTGGATGATCTGATTCTTTGAAGTCAATAACGCGCCAATTTGAAACGTAGCCGCAACCACAAAGAACACTAACAGGAATTGATCGATTTTTATCTTTCGTATACTGACCAAGAACATTGCCGCTACGAACGGAGAAAACATCAAAGCCGCGGTTTTCAGGCTGTATAACGAAGGAGATTGCAGGGAGGTCATGATTGAATAGAACAATAGTCCCATCAATCCAAACATGAACCGTTTCTTCTTAATCTGAAGTTTGCCCTGAGAATATGCAAACATCAGTATCAGCAGCGTGCTGGAATGTCGAACCGTTGATAAGCCGTCAACCAGATACCCCATCAGCACTATGGCAGAGATCAAGAAGTAAAATGGCCATGTCTTGAAATCTGACAGGCTATATCCCCACAGCGTGCGGGTTCTGGCTCTGGTCAATTGCGTAGATATATGTTCATAACATTAGGGCAAAGTTCGGTTATCCGGTTGACCTGAGATTCCGAGAGATTATTTTTCCAAGTTCTAGAGCTACCTTTTTTGTAGTGTTTGTTGGTTTTAGAGAGCCTCTGAAAAGAATATTCGGAAAGAATTCTAGGCAATGAGCTTGTATCGTAGTTCAGCTCAAAGTGTTTGAGTATCGATTCGAACTCAGTTTTTTGATCTGCAGAAAAAAGGTCTTCAAATCGCACGACCTTGACCCTTGGATTGTGGTTCTGTTCCAATAACCATGCTTCCATAACTTCAAATGTCCCAAAGTTGACCGCGTGATCGATCATTAGGTCCATGCCCTGCGATTGTGGCAAATTCCTTAAGTGAGACCTCATTTCTTCAACATTTCCCATCAGAGCATGAGTGTTGAGAATGCTCTCGTACCAAGAAACAATAAGATTTCTTGGGTCTCTTATTACCACGCATACATTGTCGTTTTCATGGACGCCTTGCAGAGAAGAGGGACCGACATACAGAGGACCATAAATACCAGGTTTAAGCGAGCTTAGTTCATAACGCCTTTCTGTCAACTTAGTGGTGTCATATCCTCTAAGCGGAAGTAGCTTGAACGCATAATAGTGGTAGTTGGAAATGTTATGCATACCACGTGATCTGAAAATTGATTTGAACCATTGACTACCACATTTGTGGCTTGTAACAATCAAGTTCCTATTGTTGAGGCTGTTCTTTTGGTATAGAATATTGTTCTCAAAACTTTCGAAGCTCTTTCTAACAATCGTTTTGGCCCAGTTTGGAATAAGGTTCTTGAATCGCTCTCTCATTTTATGACAATGGCATTTCTGTTTTGCAATTTTGAGGGATTGCCAGCAACTTCATGGGAATCCCTGATCACAGGTATAGATTGATCCGTTATTTCAATTTCGAGGCCGAATCTTCGATTTAACCGGTGAATTACCTCGCTTGGTTTTGTTCTCAATTCTGAGAATTTGATAAAGAGGTCCTTTCGTCCATTCAGCAAGTACACTATGTAGCACCAGAATAATCCTCCCATAACGTTCTTGAAGATGACATGATGCGACTTTTTGCTCAAGTATTCCTTATTTGACCTCCAAGATTTCCATACGTCCCGAATGCTTCGGTATATGAACACACCATGTATACCGTCTTCTTTAAACGAGGGTGACTGTCGCATGAAAAACAAGATACGAGCATTCTTACTTGTATCAACGATAGTCTGCTCAGGGTAGCTGTTGTACGTCTGTTTTATGGATTGAAAAAATGACTCAGCCTGACCGAATAAAGGCAGTCTAAGACTTGATAGAGAGAAGTACTTTTCAACTTTGAATAATTCGTATTTAGCCAGGTAGCGTGTAAGCGCATTCTTTTCGCACTCTGAACCTACTAGACCACAGCCGCAAGGAAGATCTCTTACATCTTTGGAATTGGGATGTTTTTGCCGCGTTAAATCGTCTGTGGCAGCAAAGCGAATGAATTCTCCCACACACCTCGCATCACGACCCTGACCTAACACCTGTCCAAGAAGAGTGGTGCCTGACCGGCCCAGTCCGTAAATGTATATTAGTTGTTTACGGTCTTGCATGAAGAAATACTCGTTTTTCGAGGTAACTGACAATCATGAGATAGAAGTTCGTCAGTGTAATAGATGTGAATGTGGCTATTGTTATGGCCAGAAGTTTATCTTCATTCGGAATCAGCATGGCCAACCCGTAGCAAACGATGGTTATTATGTTAAGAGCAACCACTTTCTTGCCTAGCCCTCCGGAAATGCGGGTAAAAATAAATGTTGGACCAGTGAGGGCATTGATAACCACCATCGCTATCAAGATGTAGTAAGAAGTCCATAGCTGTGGTAGAAGGGCAGCGTCCAACTTTATAATGTAAGTCAATAGCTCAGTCATTACCATCCCTCCAATTGCAATGATGATGCTCGTATAGAAGAACAGCTTTCGTTGCCGCAGTAGTATGGACCGTAGCTTACTCAAGTCGTTGAGTGAGCGGGCCAATGGGTTGGCAAAATTGATGTTCAAGACTTGTTGTGGCAGTGATAACCCGTTTGTAATTCTCTTAACGGCCGTAAAAATAGCCACCGCGTCCATATTACCGGTCAATGAAAGCAGATAGGTTCCTAGCCAGTTGTTGAACACAGAACTTAAGTTGAAGAAAAGTTGTCCTACACTTTCTTCCATAACGCTTTGCATGTTCGACCATTTGAGGTGGTTGATCCTCTCCAACCCGAGAAGAAAAACTCTATTGTATTTGATTAAGAGAAGAACGCAAGGGATGGATACGGATATCAGAACGATCGAAGGGACTCCAATGGAATCCACAATTGGTTTGCTGAGGAACAAAAGGGCCTGAATGCTGTATTGCAATCCTCCAGATAACAGAATGTAGGTTCCAGTGGAATTTTTTCTTCTGGCCATTTCAGCTAGGACAAGCGTTATGCTGAAAGCCAGGATGGACAGAATACTTACCCCCAGCCAAATAGACAGAATTGAGCAGATCAGTATTCCAAGAAACATTACGACCATGTAGGTCGGAAATATGAGTTTGAACAGTCTGAATCGGTTGTTTTCCTTTAGAACGAGGATGTCAAATCCAAGTTTTAAGACATAACCAAAAATGAACAGTCGTGCAATCTGTGCAGAATAGACGCCATACAATTCAAGTGAATATTGGTTCGTTATGAAATAGGTCAGCCAAATACCTAAAAGCAATTGGTACGATTTGAGTATCGCTGAACGAAGTAGCCTTGCTATTTGCACGATTTATCTAGGATTTTGACTCTAGCACAACTGTGCGTTATATCATGACGCAAATGTAGCTTTTGAATGAAAGGACTGCGCTGTAATACTGGAATGGCCTGGTCTTATCGGTCAACCTTCGCGATAGCAGGAATTGAATGCTTTAACGTGCGAGTTCAAACATGCTTCGTACGAAAGCCTTGATTGATAATGCTTTACGCAGGTCTCTTGTACCACCAAAGGATCAGCAGCTATTATTTTTTCAACATGTTCCTTGATCTCAGCCAGATCGATCTTATCGTAAACAAGACAGAACGGGTTTCCTTCGAGCATTTCTGCTATGGAACCCACGTTTGGAGCAATAATGGGTTTGCCGCAGGCCAATGCTTCAATTATTACTGTTGGAGTGCCTTCAGATATTGAAGTGAGAATGAATACATTCATCGTGTTCAGCAAAGTGGGGGGGCCAAGGCTGGACGAAGTGATGACCAATAATCCTTTTCTGAATAAGCCATTTGCCTCCGCCTTTTCGATAACGGTCGTTCTATACTCATCAAGATACTCTGGATTGTCAGTGCCAGATATCAGGAACTTGGGATGCTCACTGTACATTGAGGCGAAATCAACGATCAGATCGACAAGAGAAGCATGGTTCTTTTGTCTGTTTTTATTGCCAAGGGTTCCAATAATGAAATCATCACTGTCGAAGCCAAGATGCGCCCTTCCTGATGAACGCTGTTCAGCAGATGGCTGAAATAGTTCTTCTTTCACAGGAGGATAAAACGGTATATTCTTTTTTTTCCATACCGAAAAGAAAGGATGCTGTTTTGCCGTACTCGTTCCGGTGGTCATGATGCTTGAGGAGAACAGGGCCACAAAAGGCATGAAAAACAACCTTAAAACCGGAGGGGCAAACGTTGAAAGAAGCTGCCACACTATAGGTCTTCCAGCAAGTTTCGCTGCAATTCCCGCCTGAAGACACATTAAGCCACAGATCTGAACAATTTCGCATTCTGAGGTTTTAATTATCCGGATGTAATTCTTAACATCTTTCGGGAAATTGATAAGGTATAGGAATAGATGATAAACCGGATTTTTAAACCGGATTCTTGACGGTTCATAATTATAAACCCGCACATTTTGTTGTTGGAGCTCTGCCTGGTAGGCTTGGTCGGATGCCGGAACACAAAGGTCATACTGATACCCTAAAATCTGAAGGCCTCGATTCAATTGCTTTACTTGATTATGAGGCCCACCGAAAGAAGACGTGTAAATGATCACTAGGACTTTCTTATTCGTCATAGAGTATGCCTTTTAGAAGTTCAGCTGTTTGTGTTACCGCATTTTTCAAGGCTTGCAATTCCGAATCATGGACCTTCAGATTGACGACATCTGCACCGCTAAGTTGAAACGATTCTTCGTAGATGTTCAATACATTGCCAGAAAGCCCAAAATCATTGGCAAGTGACGTGAGTTTTCGGTGGTATGGAATGATTCCAATGTGTCTGACTTCAGTCAATAGACTTAAGACAATACTGTGGAATCTGGCTCCGAGAAAAAAGGAGCATTTTCCGATCGCAGCTATCATTTTCGCAGGATTGTCATCGTGCTCAATAATGTGGGTTTCAACGCCAATGTCATTCAGACGCGCAGCTAGCTTTTGCGAAAGAGGAAAGTCCGACTCCACGTGGCCACCTCGAATCACAATAATGTGGATTCTTTCTATTACGTCAGAACTGCAAATTGCATTTACAACTTTCTCGATTCTGTAGATGTATTCATGATCCGGAATGTGGTTCGAATATCCTGGCTCGTTGGTGACAGATATCCCTAATAATGTCTTCTGGGAAGCTTCAAAGCCATTCTCACTATTGAGGAAAGCGAGATCAGCATGAACACTGTGCTGCACCTTGAGTTCGTTGAGTAAATCGTCAGATTCATAGTCTCTTACTGTTATATGATCCGCAAACCCACAAAATATTCTGGTCAGTTTTCGAGTAAATCGGTATCGTAGGGGACCAAAGCCATTGCCAAGAACGAGTACCCTACAACCTTTCCGTTTCGCTTGATATACGAGCAATATTTGCACGACCAAATACGCCCAGTGACGTAATAGTCGCACCAATCTATAGTTATCGTGAAAATGAGTCCCACCGCAAAAGATGAACGTGTCGAATTGCCCTTTCCGCACAATGGAAAACCGACTTAATGGGCTGGCTTCAATTATGGAATGTCTGGGTTCAATCCAATCGAGTGATGATCTGTCTTTGGTTATGATTGTTGCAGTGTCGTTCTGTCTGAACAACTGAAGAAGCCCTGATAGCATGGCTTCATCTCCAGTATTCTTTCCTCCAAAATGTCCGACCACAAGTGAGTGCATTACGTGTTCTTTGAAACCACCTCAATCCCCAATTCAGTCAACTGTTCGTCATCAATGACGGATGGAGAATCGATCATCATATCCCTTCCGGCATTGTTTTTCGGGAAGGCGATGAAATCCCTGATGTCTTTCTGACCTCCGAAAATGGCTGATAATCGGTCGAAACCGAACGCGATGCCGCCATGGGGAGGTGCACCGAACTCAAACGCATCCATCAAGAAACCGAATTGGTTCTTGGCCTCTTCTTCGGTAAACCCAAGTAGGTCGAACATGCGCTTTTGTTGCTGCTTATCATGGATCCGGATCGAGCCTCCGCCCAGTTCCGTTCCGTTAATGACAAGGTCGTAGGCGTTGGCGCGGACCTTACCAGGCTCTTTCTCCATCAGGTGAAGGTCTTCTGGTTTGGCCGATGTGAACGGATGGTGCATGGCGTGGAAACGACCAGACTCCTCGTCCCATTCCAACAGCGGGAAGTTGACCACCCATAGTGGCGCAAACTCCTGAGGGTTCATGAGTCCTTGTTGGTCTGCAATGTGAAGTCGGAGTTCCGAAAGCTGCTTGCGCACTTTTTCTTCTGAGCCGGCCATGACGAACATCAGGTCGTTGGCTTCAGAGCCGAATGCTTTTCCCCAGCGGGCCAACTGGTCCTCGCCAAAGAACTTGTCTACCGAACTTTTGAAGGTCCCGTCCTCGTTGTGTCGGCAATAGATCAATCCGGTGGCACCGATCTGCGGTCTTTTCACGAAATCGGTAAACCCATCGATCTGTTTCCGAGTGAGTTGGTTTCCACCTTTCACGTTGATGCCAACCACCAGTTCCGCATTGTCGAACACTCCGAAGCCCTGTCCTTTGGCCACATCGTTCAGTTCCACGAATTGCATCCCGAAGCGGATATCCGGTTTGTCAGAACCATACAGGCGCATGGCATCTGCATATTCCATTCTTGGGAATTGCTTCAATTCAATGCCTTTCACTGTCTTGAACAGATGGCGGGTAAGACCCTCAAACATGTTCAGGATGTCTTCCTGCTCCACGAAAGCCATTTCGCAGTCCAATTGAGTGAATTCCGGCTGCCGGTCGGCTCGCAGGTCTTCATCGCGGAAGCAACGTACGATCTGATAATACTTGTCGAAACCCGAAACCATCAACAATTGCTTGAAGGTTTGAGGGCTTTGAGGAAGGGCATAGAACTGGCCTTCGTTCATGCGTGACGGAACCACGAAATCGCGTGCACCTTCGGGTGTGCTCTTGATGAGGTAAGGTGTTTCCACTTCAAGGAAACCCTGTTCATCCATGTATTTCCTTGTCTCGATGGAAAGCCGGTGGCGTAGTTCCAGGTTCTTGCGCATTTTCTGTCTGCGCAGGTCCAGATAGCGGTATTTCATCCGTATTTCCTCGCCTCCATCGGTATTGTCCTCAATGGTGAATGGGGGTGTTTTGGCTGAATTGAGTACTTCCAGCTTGCTCACAATGATCTCGATGTCACCGGTAGACATGTTACTGTTCTTGCTTTCGCGCTCAGCCACTTTCCCTGTTACCTTGATAACGAACTCGCGACCCAAAGAGCGCGCCTGCATACAAAGTTCCTTGTTCACTTCCAGGTTGAAGGCCAATTGAGTGATGCCGTAACGGTCGCGCAGATCGATGAAGGTCATACCGCCCAGATCGCGGCCACGCTGGACCCAACCACTTAATATGACCTCAGAACCGATGTGTGCTGCCGTTAATTCTCCGCAGGTATGTGAACGATGCATTGTGCTTGTTTTTAAGCGCGCGAATGTACAAATTTCAACCCCTTATATTGAGTTGCATTTGCTTTCTTTGGCGCATGCTTTTCAATTCCATTGACTTTGCTGTTTTTCTTCCGGTCGTTTTCTTACTGTACTGGTTTGGACTAGCAGAGAAAAGAAAACCGCAGAATTATTTGCTGTTGATTGCCAGTTATGTTTTCTACGGCTGGTGGGACTGGAGGTTTTTAGGTTTGATGTTGTTCAGTACGGTGGTGGACTATACACTTGGTCTTCAGATCCATCGTACAACGGCTGTTAGGTGGCGAAAAACATTGCTGGCCGTTAGTCTGAGTGTCAATCTCGGTCTGCTGGGATTTTTCAAGTATTACAACTTTTTCATCGAAAATTTCATTGAAGCATTCTCTCTCTTCGGAACGAATTTCTCGATTCATACTTTATCAATCATTCTGCCTGTTGGTATCAGTTTTTATACTTTTCAAACACTCAGTTATACGCTGGATGTCTACAACCGAAAGTTAATTCCGACCAATAGTTTTATTGATTTTGCAGCATTTGTGAGTTTCTTTCCCCAGTTGGTGGCCGGTCCGATCGAAAGGGCATCAAACCTTCTACCTCAATTCGTAAACGGGCGGAAATTCGATGCCGATCTGGCCGTGATCGGGTTGCGTCAGATATTATGGGGATTGGTCAAGAAGATACTTATTGCTGACAACTGTGCACAATTCAGTAATCAGATTTTTGAAACGTACGATTCGCAGCCTGCCCATATTTTATTTTTTGGAGCATTTTTCTTTACGTTACAGATCTATGGTGATTTCAGTGGTTATTCTGATATCGCTATCGGAGTGTCACGCCTGTTCGGGTTTCGCTTAATGCAGAATTTTGCGTTTCCCTACTTCTCTAGGGACGTTGCAGAATTCTGGCGTAGATGGCACATATCGTTGTCTACTTGGTTCAGAGATTATCTGTATATACCGTTGGGCGGGAGTAAGGGGGGTAAATACATGCAACTCCGGAATACGTTGGTAATATTCGTAGTGAGCGGTTTTTGGCATGGTGCCAATTGGACCTTCATCTGTTGGGGGCTTCTGAACGCACTGTATTTCTTCCCTTTACTTCTTTCTGGCAAGAACCGGGCTAATTTGGAAATCATTGCCGCTGGAAAACTGTTCCCTTCAATCCGCGAATTGTGGGGAATGGTATCCACATTTTTGCTCACTATTTTGGCATGGATTCTTTTTAGGGCAGATAGCATGCAGCAGGCCACCTCTTACATTTATCGCATGGTGAGCGGAATAGCCGACTTTGAACAAATTGGTGTGACCAAAAGATTTTTGACCGAAGAGGTTGGCTTAAGGTTGGTGTTGGTGATCATAGGTTTTACGGCCATAGAGTGGCTTGGTAGAGAAGGCAAATTCGGTCTGGATGAACTGCCTGACAAATTGCCAAAACCACTACGCTGGACCCTATATGTATGTTTAGTGCTTTTGATTTTTGCCTTGGGCGGTAGTCAGCAGGAGTTCATTTATTTCCAGTTCTAATGAGGAAGTTTCTTTCACAGCTCTTGTATTTCTGCCTATTGATTTTTTCAATCAATTTCATGGGCAACTTTGTTTTTACCAATGAACTGGCTGATGAAGACCTGAACCGAAAATTCGGTGAGGTGGCCAACGGTAGCTATGATTGCATCTTTGTTGGATCCAGCAGAACCTATCGCCACATCGATCCGCTTTTATTCGATTCAATTACTTCTACTAGAAGTTATAATTGCGGTGCAGCCTCTACATTCGTTCCAGAAGCGTACTATGTTCTTGAATTGCTGCTGGAGGACCTCAAGGGAAGAAAGCATGGTGTAGAAACAATTGTTTTTGAAGTACAGAACATGGATCTGCTTGACCCCAGAAACGCATTTACCGCCAAGGGTAATTATTGGTTGATCAATGATTACTTGAAGTTAGCAACCGAAAGTATTTGGCAGACTCAGTTACCCATAGCAATCAAAATATCGGGGTCCATGACATTTGCATTAGGTTGGGCCATCAACCATTTTGGATTCAATTACCTCTCAATCTGGTCTGGTTCAGAAAGTATAACGGCAGCTCACGAAGTGCGCGGACACCTATGTCTCAATAAACAGGTTGAACTTGGTATTGATAAGGAACCGTTGCTGGAAAGAGGTGAATTGTATTTGGACAAGCAGTCTGTTTTGGAGCAGCGTAGGAGGGGATGGTTTCGAGCCGATAGTTTGAGAATTGCCGAAAGAGGAGAATTAAGTGTCAGACACCTGGCCAAGATGCGCGCTCTGATCGACCAATCCGAGACGCAAGGAATTCGTCTCCTATTCATGGTGCCTCCAAGGTTGAAATCGTATTCCAGTATTATTCCATTGGTTACGCAACTGGGTGAGGATCGATGTATCGATCTATCTTCGCCTGTGCAATACCCTGGCTTTTGGACTACCGATATTGGATTCGACATTGGACATTTGAATTGTAGAGGAGTTCAATTGTTTTCCTCGGAATTAGCACGCAACTACTTGAAGTTAACAGGGGTTCAATCGGATGACGACCGAACTGTGATCGTGCAATAATCGAAAGGGTGGAGCTAAGCATTTTCTCAGACGAACATTTCATGAAGGAAGCTTTGAAAGAAGCGCATCGCGCTTTTGACAAGGATGAAGTACCTGTAGGTGTTGTGGTGGTTGCCAATAAGCGCGTCATTGCCAGAGCACATAATCTCACAGAAGCGCTGAATGATGTGACAGCCCATGCCGAAATGCAGGCCATCACTTCAGCTGCCGATTACATTGGTGGGAAATACCTGAAGGGATGCACGGTTTATGTCACCTTGGAGCCTTGCGTCATGTGTGCCGGAGCGCTGTTCTGGAGTCAGGCTGATGCGGTGGTCTATGGCGCGAGCGATGAAAAGCGGGGCTTCTCTACAGTTGGCGAGCTTCTTCACCCTAAAACCAAAGTGAAAGGTGGTGTCATGGCAGATGACTGTGCCGATCTGCTCAGGCTTTTCTTTCAGAACAAGCGGAAATGAAAAAGCCGCCCTGATGATCCAGGGCGGCTTTCAAAATACTCCGTCAAACGGGCATCAATTCTTCGCTACCGATACGTTGAGATTGACAACCTCTATCTCGTATGGCAACTTGCTCAATCCTTCGTAGACCACATTCTTGTCGCCCACGACCACAATGGCCATTTTGCTTGGGTCGATGTATTTGGCGGCAAGCGCATCCACATCGGCTTTCGTAAGATCCTTCAGGATCTCGTTCTGCTTGTCCGTGTAGTCAGCATCGAGTCCATAGCGCAGAATCGTGTTCAAGAATCCGGTTTTCTGGTATCCTGCTTCGTATTTCAAGGCGTCTTTCTGTCCAATGGAGCTCTTCAGGAATGAAAGCTCATCTTCCGTGATACCTTCCTTGGCGAACGTATCGAAGTGCTTGATGAAGGCAGCAACGGCACTATCGGTTGCTTCACGCTTGAAAGCACCACCCGCAGTGAACGGTCCTACATGCTCGCTTCCGTTGAAGTAGCTGTACGAACCATAGGTCCAGCCTTTGGCTTCACGCAGGTCCTGATTGATGCGGCTATTGAAATTCCCTCCAAGGTTGAAGTTCATCAACTTTGCCTTGTAGTAATCTCCGGTCGCATCGAACGGAAGCGAAAGGTATCCCATTCTGATCTCCGATTGTGCTGCATCAGGCTTGTCTACCAGATAGATCTTGGTAGCGCCCGGAGCTGGAGTTGCAGGCTCCGTTGGGAACACTACGTCTTTCTTCTTCCACGCTTTCAGGAAGTCAAGTTTGGCAAGGATCTGATCTTTCTCAACATCACCTACCACAACAAGGTTGGAAACGTTCGGGGCAAAGCTGGCCTCGTAGTAGTTCTGAACATCTTCGAGCGTAACACCGGCAAGTGTAGCTTCGGTTCCAACAGATGGAATGGACATGATATGGCCTTTTCCGTAGAGAACCGCATCAAACTGATTGTCGGCCAACGTGGTTGGCTGATTGACCTGGTTCGCGATCGATTCCATTTGAGAGAACTTCAATCGGTTGTATTCATCTTCGGTGAACTTCGGCTTCAGCAACACCTCTTCAAGAAGGTCGAGCGTGGCATCGAGGTTCTTGGTAAGGGAACTCACGTTCACCACGATCTCGTCTGTGCCTGCATACACATTGATGCTGCTACCGAGTTTTTCCAGTTCTCCTGAAAGTTCTTCTGTCGTGTAGCTTTCGGTCGTTCCGGCCATCATGGAACCGAACAAGGTGGCGATACCTGCTTTGGCAGGATCCTCATACCTGTGGCCAGCCTTTACACCGATACGCAGGTACACTTTCGGGATCTCATCATTCTTGGCACCGATCACTTTCAATCCATTCTCCAACTCTGTTGTCCAGAACTCAGGTACGTTGATCACAGGGCTTGGACCAGATGCAGGCTTTACGCTGCGGTCAAAGCCGTCCTGCTCACGGGTTGGTTTCACGTAGGTCAGGCCTTCGTATTGGGCCATATCGGCCTTGAGCGTGGTGTCTCTCACATACACGAAATTGTCTGGTTTGGCAACCAACTCCGGCTGTCCTTTCGGATACACGCTAAGAATAACGGCTTTCTGGTCTTTGATATAGGTGTTGTAAACGCGCATCACGTCTTCTGCGGTCACATCCATGTAACGCTGAATATCCTGACCCACGTAGTTCGGATTCCCCAACACATACTGGTAGCGGGCAAGGTTCGATGCTTTTCCGGCTACGGTCTCTAGGCCGCTGATCATCTGGCTTTCCATGGTTGATTTGAAACGCTTCAGGTCATCCTCGTTCACGCCTCTTTCCTCAAACTCCTTCAAAGTGGCACGTATGGCCTCTTCCATTTCCGCCAACGTCTTTCCCGGGTAAGGAAGCACGGTCAACTGAAATTGACCACCCAATTCTTGACATGGGTGTGATACGGATGCTTGGATGGCAACCTGACTTTTTTGGAAATTCTTGTAGAACAATGAGTTTTCGCTACCACCGAGGATGTCTGATAGTACATCAAGCGGAGCCTCATCCGGATGATAGTTCTGAACGGTGGAATAGGAGAGCTGGATCAGTGGGAAACGGATGTTGTCGCCATAGGAGATGTAGCGGTCTTCTTCTAACGTAACGCGCTCGGCCTTTTGGTTTTCCACTTCTGCACCGCGCGGAATCGTTCCGAAATACTTCTTCACCAGTTTCAGCACCTCCGTAGGATTCACATCTCCAGCAATGGTAAGTGCAGCATTGTTCGGGCCGTACCATCTAAGGAAGAAACGCTTAAGGTCGTCCACATCGGCATTATCCAGATCTTCGAGGTAACCGATGGTCGGGAAATTGTATGGGTGGGTCTGTGGATATTGCGCCTGATTCACTTTTTCACCCACGAGTCCGTAAGGGCGGTTGTCGTAGCTCTGTCCGCGCTCGTTCTTAACGGTGGCGCGTTGCACTTCAAATTTCTCCTGCGTTACGGCATCCAGAAGGAAACCCATTCTGTCGGCTTCCAGCCACAGGGCTCTTTCCAACTGGTTGCTCGGCAACGTTTCAAAATAGTTGGTTCTATCCTTGTTGGTGGTTCCGTTGAGTGTACCTCCCGATTCAGAAACGGTTTTGAAATGCTCTTCATCGGCCACGTTGTCCGAACCCTGGAACATCATGTGCTCGAAGAAGTGGGCGAAACCTGAACGGAAAGGCTCTTCACGGGCCGAACCTACGTGGTAGGTAACATCAACATGTACGATGGGGTCTGAGTGATCTTCGTGAATGATGACCTGAAGACCGTTGTCGAGAACATACTTCTCGTAAGGAATGGAAAGACCCGATTCGGATTTCTCCACTTTTTCAACAAGTTTGATGCCCTCGGGCAGTTTAGTGCCGTCAGTCCCTTGATTGCAAGCAGCCAAAAAAGCAGAGCCGATGGCTGCAACAAATAAAATACGCTTCATGAGTTTAGGTTTATGAGAACGGCAAATATAGAAAACCACCGATGCAGCGTTTGTCATAGTGTTGTAAATAGTGTTAAAACGTTCTCAACAGAAATACCATCACCAGCAACGATTGCCATTGGTTTCCTGATAATCCGTTCCTTCGCTTATCGAAAAACAGATAAAGGATGAAGCAGTATTTGTACAGAACGGTTTTAATGACGTTGGGTGTCTCACTTAGCATATCGGCCTTTTCCCAGCGGAAAACGGGAAGGTCAGAGAATGTTGAAGTTTGGATGGGGTCTTCCATCAAGAAGGAAGCAGATAGGAAGATGACGCAGTTCCTCGTGTCCAATGCAAACGGATTTGTTACCCATACGTTTTACAACAGGCAGGACATCTTCACCGTGTACGACACCACTCTCCAGCCAATCTCCACTGCCAAATTCGACCGTCTGCAAAGTGCCGATGGTTATGTGAATAAAGGATTCATCCGTTTAAAGGATAAGGCAGTACTCTTGACCGGAAAGACGCTTCAATACGACAAGGCCAATACCGTGTACCTCTCGGTGTTCAATGCGGAGGAACTCAAACTCGATGATCCGAACGAGGTGACGCGGGCAGACGGCAATGCGTTTCATTCCAATTTCAACGATGGTCATTTGAACTACGCTGTATCGGAAGACGGGTCTAAGTTCGTAGTTTATTTCAAGAAGGGTAAACGTGCCGACAAGAAGGACGACCCCACGCAGGCCTTCCGGTTCATGGTGTTTGATGCCGATCTGGAAAAACAATGGCA
>JBFHEW010000013.1:0-14292 GCA_041583955.1 Bacteroidia bacterium
GAAAACACGAATGCAGCCATCGCCTACTTCGAGCGTATCCGGAACTTAGGGAAATTGCCCGTTCGGCTCGACCTTCAGGGTATTGCACGCCTGTTGCGACTTTTGCTCATGTTCGACAAGGAAGAAAACCTCGATCTGAAGCATTTTCTACGCAACAGTAATGCGTTTTTTGAGCGGAAAGACCGAGGACATGAGCTTGAAACCACGGTGAGGGAGTGGATTGCCTCTCACAACGCTACCGTAGGAACGATGGAACGAAGACAATCCTTCGGTGAACTGGCAACACTACTTGCTCCTTTTGTAAAGTCGAGAATCCTAGGAGCGGAAGAAATGTATATCTGGGCATCAGCGCGGAACAGAAGAATGACGCTTACCCATGTACTGAACGAGCAGCTGAATGCTAGCACAAGCGCATAGACCGATCACCGACCAACAAAAAATGGGGATTCCCACACCTGAGAATCCCCATTGATCTTGATCATTAAAACTGGTCTATGGCCAGATTCCCAAATTCTGGTAACTGATGGCCACCTTATCGATCGCTTCAACAAAAGCGGCTGTACGCAGATCATTGATGCCTTCGGTGCTCATCATTCGGTTTCGGATGTTGTCGTATGCCGTGATCATCGTCTCCTCAAGACCAGAGTAAACGAGGTCGCGCTCATCTGCTCCTCTATTAATGAGGCTCAACGATTCGTCAGCAACCTTGGTTCCGCTGGCTCCTTCAATGGCATCGAGGATATTCCTGTTCATGGTAGCGCGGTAGCGTTTTTCCATGCGACCGAAACGCACGTGCGACAGATTCTTCAACCATTCAAAGTAAGAAACACTCACACCTCCCGCATTGATGAAGATGTCTGGAATGAGAATGATGCCCTTCTTGAGCAGCACCTGCTCTGCCTCTGGCGTAACAGGTCCATTTGCTGCTTCGGCAAGTATCTTACACTTGATACGATCTGCGTTGTCGCTGTTCACCTGATTCTCCAATGCAGCCGGAATGAGAATATCGCATTCTACCTCCAATGCCGCCCCTGGTCCGCCAATTTCTGTCGATCCTGGAAATCCGACCACTCCATTGTTCTCTTGTTTGAAAGCCAACAGCTCATCCGGATCAATTCCATTCTCATTATATATGGAGCCATCCCATTCCGAAACCGCAATGATCTTGGCGCCTCCATCATGGAAGAATTTAGCTGCCCAATATCCCACATTACCCATTCCTTGAATGGCAATGCGCTTTCCTTCAAGACCTACTTCAAGACCTAATCGGTCCATGTCTTCCTTATAGGAACATGCATGTCGTACACCATAGAATACTCCGAGACCTGTAGCTTCCGTTCTACCCTGAATACCACCGTGTGTAATGGGTTTACCTGTCACGCAGGCTATTGCATTCAGATCGGTAGGATAGAAGGTGGCATACGTATCTGCCATCCATGCCATTTCCCTGGCTCCAGAACCATAATCGGGGGCCGGAACGTCTATTCCAGGACCAATGAAGTTCTTCTTCACGAGTTCTGTGGTGTACCTACGGGTGATCCTTTCCAGCATACCCACGCTACACAACCTCGGGCTCACCTTGATACCGCCCTTGGCACCACCGAACGGAACATCAACCAAGGCGCATTTGTAGGTCATGAGGGCAGCCAAGGCCATTACCTCGTCCTGCTCTACATGGATACTGTAGCGTATACCACCTTTGGTAGGTTGCCTATGATGACTATGCTCTACACGGTAAGCTTCAATGACTTCGATCTTGCCCTCATCATTCTTAACCGGGAATCGCATCCGGTAAACGCTATTGCAGTACTTGATCTGCTCAAGCAACGTAGGGTCATGATCGAGAAACTGTACTGCGTAATCGAAGTACTTGAGTACGTCTCCGAAAAAACTGTGTTCTCTCTTTTCCGTTAGTTTTTCAACTGTTCTTTTCCTTGTCTTTGCCATTATTCCTTTTCATGTTGGTAATGGCATCAAAGGTGGAAAAAATTACGAATAGCTATTTGTCATCTACCGCCATCATTGGATCAAAATATTAACCGACCCATTATTGTTTTTCTATTTATTACACTTTTTGGTAAAAAAGAAGCCATCTGAATATCAGATGGCTTCAACATAAAACGAGTGCCTCAGAAGGTGATCAGAACTGTACCGTCAACTGCAGCTGAGTGGTTCTAGGCTGGTTGATTTTCAGAGGTCGGAGCGCGTACACCCGATTTGCAATGTTCTTCACCGATACTCCTAGCTTAATGTTCTCGGTGAGTTCAACCGCTCCTCGAAGGTCAAACACATGGTCTCCACTGTTATTCTCCTGTCTGAACTCAACTGCATTCCATGGGAATCCTGCCACATCCAACTGATAGAAGACCCTATCAACGTTCTTCATGAAGCTGTAGTATCGGTACGTACCGCCAATCGAAAGCTTGTACTTCTTCTTGATGGTGAAAACGAATTCCAGATCAACATTGGCCAAATGTTCGAAACGGTACTTAAGAACACCATTCTTCACGAATTCGGCCGTATCTGCCGCTGTAGGTTTCGGATAATCAGGATTGAACTGTGTACCGAACAATGAGGACGATGATGAAACCTGAGAGACATCATTGCCTAGGCTGTCTTTGGCATATACATAGAATGGATCTACGGACTGTGGTCGTGAGTAGGTATATCCGGCCATTACATTCACACCGAACCACGGGGTGAATTGTCCATTTCCGATAAGCGAAACATCAACTCCATAGACCCTGGCATCGCCTGTGTTGAGCGATTTGAAGGCAAATCGTCCATACTGTCCGTTAGGTGGGCCAAACTGTCCAGCATTGAACTCCACGAAATTGATATAGTACTGGTAGAATCCGGCAATATCCAAGTAACCAAGGAACTTTCCGATCTTGATTCCTTGCATCAGACCGACTTCAGCCGCATAGCTTCTTTCTGGTTCAACATCTGGATTCGGAACAATTGGAAGACCTCCGACCGTGGTGAAAATATAACGCTCCGCAATACTTGGGAATCGGAATCCTTCTCCGAAAGATGCACGCAGATAACCCTCTTTCCACAATCGCGTATTGGCTCCAACTCTGAATACCGGACGGATGATGGTATCGTTTCCGTTAATGGAGAAGTACTCAAATCGCGCTCCTCCGTTAAGGTTCACTCTATTCCAGAACTTCTTATCCACTTGCACATAAACTGCCGCGTTGGTAGCATTGCTCTTTCCATCGCCATTCTCGTTTCCGATATAAAGCTCTGCCTCCGAAAGAGAGTATTGCGCCATGGTTCCAACAGTGATTGTCAGGTCTTTCACTTCAGCGAATCGGTGCGCAAACTGGTATTCCCCAAAAAACACGTAGTTCAGGTTTCCTTGGTTATTATCATTGTCGTTGTTCTGATGGAACACCCGCCCTCTGAACGTGTGCTTCGATCCCTTGGGGCCTGAATAGGTAATGAACGGATCGACATTGAAAGAGGTCTGTACCGTACGCGTGATGCTTCCGTTGTAAGGCCTGTAGAGACCATAGGTATTGTTCAACCAA
The DNA here is from genome assembly GCA_041583955.1 of Bacteroidia bacterium. Classification (GTDB taxonomy): domain Bacteria; phylum Bacteroidota; class Bacteroidia; order UBA10329; family UBA10329; genus UBA10329. The sequence continues at coordinate 3,537 of JBFHEW010000013.1, forward strand.
AGCAGCGTAGATGTGCTCTTCGCATACATCACATTGGTGTTAAGACCCCAGGCCAGTCCGGGAGTACTCAACGAGCGCTTTCTAATGTTCAGATTGACCCTGAACCTGTTTGAGAATTCCTTACGTGGCTGATGCCAATCTGTGACCGCACCTGTGCTGTCTCTCGTGTCGATGATCGCTGCCGAACCATTGATAATGGTGTCACCCGGTTCTGGACCTATGAATCCATTGTCGATAAGGAAGTTACCTCCGGCAACAATATCCCAAGACCCTACCTTTCTGGAATGGAAGAAGTTCATCCCTCCATAGATCGGAAGATCATCTTCATCCCACCATCTTGCGTCTTCCTGTTCTGGTTGACTGTAAAACCCGGTAAAGAGATTGATCTTTGTTTTTGGCTTATCCTTCGGATATGCAGTTCGGATGTTGATGATCCCGTTCAATGCTGATGAACCGTAAAGAACAGAGGATGCTCCCTTTATGACTTCGATCTGCTCCAAGTTCTCAATCGGCACAAAACCCCAACTTGGTCTTCCTGCATCACCCGAAAGTATGGGAAGGTCATCTACCAGTAGCATGACCCTTGACCCTGCACCGAAGCTATATCCGCTACCACCTCGCATCTGTGCCTCACCGTCCATGATGGTGAGTCCCGGGGTCTGTTCCAACGCATCTTCGGCACTGGTTGACCCTCTACTTTCTACAATGTCTGGTTTGATAACAGCCACCGAAACTGTAAGGTCTTCTCTTTTCTGCTCAAACTTACCGGCAGAAACAACCACCATTTCAAGTTGCTCCGACTCCATTCCTAACGAGATATTGACCGTGGTGGTCTCACCGCTTTTTACGGCTACAGGCACCGTTTGCGTCTCGTATCCGATAGAGGTGATGATTATTTTCTGTGCACCGGCCGGAAGCTGAAGACTGAAATTACCATCAAAATCGGTTGCTGCACCCCGTCCCTTATCTGTCGACCAGACCACACTGGCCCCGATAATGGTTTCACCGGATTCCTTGTCCTTAACGGTTCCTTTTACTGTGCCAGAGTCCTGAGCTACGGAAAACAGGACAAGTACGGAGAGAATTGTAGTGGTAAAAATTCTTTTCATGTGAGTGGGTTCAGCGGTTTAGAGCTTATTTTTAGAACGGGGCGAATATATCAATATTTGAATAGTTGGACAGACAGGAACAGACACTCTATTTGATCGCACTGAGTAAGATAGGTGGGATCGGTGATGCTCGGGTTAAAAAACTGGTTGCCTACTGCGGTGGCGCGAAACAGGTCTTCAACAGACCAACATCGTTCTTGCAGAAGATTCCGAACGTAGGAAAGGTACTGAGCACCGCGGTGGCATCGAGCGATGTGCTGAAACAGGCGGAAGAAGAACTTGCTTTTGCCGAGAGGAATAATGTGAAGGCAATCTCGTTTCTCGACAATGATTATCCGCAGCGTTTGAAGCATTGTGATGACTCGCCCATTGTGCTTTACGTCAAAGGAAATGGCAGCATCAACCCCAACAGATGCGTAAGTATTGTAGGGACCCGTATGGCTACAAGGCACGGAAAAGAGATAACGGAGTCGATCGTGGAGCAGCTTGCCGTAGCCAATGTCACGGTAGTAAGTGGCCTTGCATACGGCATCGACATCAATGCCCACAGAGCCTGCCTGAAGTTCGGAGTGCCCACCATCGGGTGTCTGGCCCATGGCCTCGATCGGATCTATCCGAAAGTGCATGGCTCAACGGCAACTGAAATGCTCCAGAACGGGGCTTTGATAACCGATTTTCCGATAGGAACGAAGCCTGACAGGGAGAATTTCCCGAAAAGGAACCGCATTGTGGCCGGAATGGCCGATGCAACCATTGTGGTGGAGGCCAGCGCAAAAGGTGGCGCGCTTATAACCGCAGGATTGGCATTCGACTATAATAGGGATGTGTTTGCTGTTCCAGGCAGGGTCGGAGATGAATATTCGGCCGGGTGCCATCAACTCATCATGAGCAACAAGGCTGGGCTCATCACTTCTGGGAACGATATTCTGAAAGCCATGGGCTGGGATGCCACAATGGAAACCAAGAAACCGCAACAGCAGACCAAACTCCTCATTGACCTTACCGAAGAACAGGAGAAGGTGGTAGCGGTTCTGCGCGAAAAGGAACACACCATTGACCGCCTAGCGGTTCTTTCAGGTTTTCCAATGAGCAAGGTCGCCTCCGTACTGCTCGAATTGGAATTCGAAGGAATAGTGAGCAATCTTCCCGGAAAGGTTTACAAACTGAATTAGCGAAGCGTTTCCAATGCCGCTTGAATGGTCTTATCCTCCTCGTTGATGATGAGATAGAAACCTTCACCGTTCCATTTACTTCGGGCAATGAGCGCCTTGAGGTTATTGAGCACTTCCGACCTGCCTTTATCCGCATCAGAAACATCGATCCCTTTTTCCTTGGAAAGTTTCACCAGATCGGCATAGGTTGATGACGCAAATGCGAATTGCTCTCTGAATTTCTTGGCCGTATCGAATCTGTTGAGTTGGCTACGGTTCGTGGTGGCGTAATCCACCGCGTACTCACGCAGCAACCCTGTATTGATGAGCTGCCTGTGGAATTCGGAGTAGGCAGTGGTATCCAACGGAACAAACACATCCGGAACGATTCCTCCTCCACCATAGACCACCTTGCCTCCAGCAGTTACGAATCGCTCCTTTTCATCCACCGAAATGCTGTCGGCCGTGTAGAGTTCCCCGTTCTCAATGCGCTTGTAGAACTCGGCATAGTAATCCTCATCCTTTCCATAAGGCCGTTGTATGCATCTTCCGGTCGGGGTGTAATAACGGGCTATGGTAAGCCTTACCGCAGAGCCATCGGCCAGTTCCACCTGTTCCTGCACCAACCCTTTTCCGAACGTCCTGCGCCCAACAATGGTGCCTCGGTCGTTATCCTGCACAGCACCCGACACGATCTCCGAAGCAGAGGCCGAGCCTTCGTCTACCAGAATGGCCAATTTCCCGCTCTCAAAATCGCCTTTCCGCGTGGCATAGGCGCTGTCTTTCGGGCGCGATCGGCCTTCTGTATACACGATGAGCTTGCCGTTCGATAAGAATTCGTCACAGATATTGATGGCAGCGTTGAGATACCCTCCCGGATTACCGCGCAGATCGAGGATCAGCGACCGCATGCCGGCACTCCTCAACGCATCCAACTTCTCAACGAATTCATCATAGGTGGTTGCACCGAATCGGCTTATCTTAATGTAACCGACCTCATCATCGATCATGTAACCGGTATCCACGCTATGAATTGGGATCTTGTCGCGCTCAATATGGAATGGGATCAGCTTTTTAACTCCACGCCTGGCAATTTCCACCTTCACTTTTGTACCGCGCTCTCCTCGAAGCATGGCGATCACGTCCTGATTCTTCACTCCTGTACCGGCCACCACGCTGTCTTCTATGCTCACGATCCTGTCTCCAGACCGGATGCCCAACTTTTCTGACGGTCCGCCATTGATGGGTGCAACCACCACGATGGTGTCGTTAATGATATTGAACTCCACCCCTATTCCATCGAAATTGCCATTGAGCTGCTCGTTGGTGGCATCGAGCTCGCGGGCAGGGATGTATGATGAATGCGGGTCCAATTGATCGAGCAGGCTGATGATGGTCGATTCGGTCAGCCCATCAAGGTCAATGGAATCGACATACTCTTCCTGCACGTAATTGAGCAGGTTGGTTATTTTCTTGGAATTGGAAGAGGATGGTTCTACCACCGAAGAAGGAACATATCCTGCTCCAAGCATGGACCCCAGATAGATTCCGCTCACCAGCACCACGGCCAGCACAATGGGATAGTAAATGAAAAGTCGTAACCGGTTATTGCTCATTTAAGTTCACATCATCCAACTGTACCACCTCAACTCCGGCTTCCCTCAAAAAATCCACACCACTCATATCCTTGTAGCCGTTAATGAATACCAGTCGCCTTATTCCGGCCTGATGCACCAGTTTACTGCAATCCTTGCATGGCGACAGGGTAAGGTATAACGTTGAATCACGGGCACTGTTCATGGACCGTGCCACTTTCATGATGGCATTGGCCTCGGCATGCAACACATACCAATGGGTTTCGCCATTGTCATTCTCGCAACAATTGTCGAAGCCAGAAGGCGTTCCATTGTAACCATCGGCAATGATCTGACCTTCTTTTACAATGATGGCGCCCACCTGCCTTCGGTTGCAATGGGACAGTTTTGCCCACTCCAGCGCCATGCGCAGGTAAGCACGGTCGTAGCGCAGTTGCTTTTCCGGGTTGTCGTACTTGATGAATCCTTCTTGCATTGGGTTTGCGAAGCTAATGATGTTGAACAAAAAACCCCGACACAAATCGTGTCGGGGCTTAGAGTACCGAAGGCCGGGATCGAACCGGCACTCCTCACGGAACACGAGTTTGAGTCGTGCGCGTCTACCAGTTCCGCCACTTCGGCAAGTGAATTGGGGCGGCAAATTTATATGTTTTTCGGTTACTAAAAAGCACTTTTGAAACTTGACCTCTATTTACTGCGGAAATCGGATACAAAATGCTTACTTTCGCAGCCCCTAAAAAACAGGGAAAGCATGCCGTTTCACGTCAAATTGTTTACAGGAGAAGCCACACAGTACCTTTCTGAGAAGATCGCAGAAAGCTACGGACAACCTTTGAGCAATCAGACAACATTGCGTTTTAAGGACGGGGAATACGAGCCTTGCTTCGAAGAATCGATCCGTGGTGATGATGTTTTCATCATCCAATCCACGTTTCCTCCTGGCGACAATCTTCTTGAATTACTGTTGATGATAGATGCTGCCAAGCGCGCATCTGCCAAAAGGATCGTGGCGGTAATTCCTTATTTCGGTTGGGCAAGACAGGACAGAAAAGTAAAACCAAGGGTTCCGATAGGTGCCAAACTGATGGCCGACCTGCTGGAAGCTGCGGGCGTTACGCGTGTGATGACCATGGATCTTCATGCCGACCAGATCCAAGGGTTCTTTGATGTTCCGGTGGATCACCTTTTCGGGTCGTATCTGTTTCTGGATCACCTGAAGAACTCAATGGACATGGACAACCTGGTAATGGCAACACCGGATGTTGGCGGAACCAGAAGAGCGAATGCCTATGCCAAAGCACTGAATGTTGATCTTGCCATCTGTTACAAGCAGCGCAAGGTTGCCAATCAGGTAGCAGACATGACCGTGATCGGTGATGTGAAAGGAAAGGATGTGGTACTGGTGGATGACATCATCGATACCGGAGGCACCCTGTGCAAAGCAGCCGAAATGATGCTGGAGCATGGAGCCAGAACCGTCCGCGCCTGCATCACGCATCCGCTACTATCGGGCAATGCACACGAGAACATCACCAATTCCAAATTGACGGAACTGGTTACTACAGACACGATACCTCTGAGACAGGAAAACGAGAAGATAACGGTGTTGTCCGTTGCGCCTCTGTTTGCCGATGTCATTAAAAAGGCTCACAATTACGAGTCTATCAGCACCAAATTCATTTTTTAAATAAGTAATCAACAAAAACAATCAAACAATGGAATCGATCTCAATTTCAGGATCAAAAAGGAAGTCCCTCGGGAAAGCCGATGCAAAAGCCGCTCGTAATGAAGGCTTGGTTCCATGCATCGTCTACGGAGGTAAAGAAGAAGTACATGTTCAGATAGACGAACGTGCATTCAACAAACTTGTATATACACCAGATCAGTACATCGTTAATTTGGATGTGGACGGCACCACCTACAAGGTGATCATGAAAGCCATCCAATACCATCCTATTTCTGATAAGATCATCCACGTTGACTTTCAGGAGTTGGCCGGACGTCCGGTGAAAATGACCTTGCCGATCCTTACAAAAGGACAGGCGAAAGGGGTACTTGCCGGTGGTCGTTTGCGAGTGGTAAGAAGAAACGTGAAGGTGCAAGGCTTGCCAGAAGACATGCCTAGCTTCATTGAGTTGGATATTTCAAATCTCCGTATCGGAAAGGCCATCAAGATCGGTGACCTCAAGATCCCTGGAATCACATTCCTTGCTGATGACAACCAGATCATTGTTGCCGTTAGAATGAAGCGTGGTGCCCTTGTTGAAGATGAGGAGGAAGAAGCAGCTGAAGAAGGAGCTGAAGGTGCTGAAGCAGGTGCCGAAGGCGAAGCTCCAGCAGCAGAAGCCGCAGCAGCTGAGTAAACATGAAGTACCTTATTGTTGGGTTGGGTAACATTGGTAGCGAGTATGCCGAAACCCGTCACAACATAGGATTTAAGATAGTGGACGCCTTTGCAAAGGCGTCCACTTCTTTTTTCAGCCCAGGCCGTTTAGGCGATGTGTGCGATGTGAAGTTCAAAGGACGGACCTTCGTGCTCGTTAAGCCCAGCACTTACATGAACCTAAGCGGAAAGGCCGTTCAGTATTGGATGGCCGAAACCAAAGTTCCGATAGAGAATGTGCTCATCATTACAGATGACATTGCCCTGGACACAGGCGTTATCCGCATCCGCGCCAAAGGCAGTGATGGCGGCCACAACGGACTGAAAAGCATCAACCAGGTTCTTGGAAGACAGGATTATCCGCGTTTGCGTTTTGGCGTTGGAAACAACTTCGGCAAAGGGCAGCAGGTCGATTACGTGCTTGGCGAATGGACCAAGGAAGACCTCGACATCATCAATCCTAAGATTGAAAAGGCCGTTGAAGCCATCAAGGCTTTCGGCACCATGGAATTGGGGTTTGTAATGAGCCAGTTTAATGGTTGATCACTCAACCGATCTGCTCCAAAACCTTCTTCATCCCAACCTTCTCCTCCACTATCTGAGATAGTTTTTCAATCGGCACCCGCTCTTGCTGCATGGTATCGCGGTCACGGAGCGTAACCGCGTTATCAGTCAGAGTATCGTGGTCAATGGTGATGCAATAGGGCGTTCCGATGGCATCCTGTCTTCGGTAGCGTTTTCCGATGCTGTCCTTCTCCTCGTAAATGATGTTGTGGTCGAAGCGAAGCTGGTTGAAGATCTCCATGGCCTTTTCCGGTAATCCATCCTTCTTCACCAAAGGAAGAATGGCCAGCTTAACGGGCGCCAAGAATGGTGGGATCTTGAGCACAACCCGTGATGTTCCACCTTCCAATTCTTCCTCTTGATAAGAAGCTGAAAGCACGGCCAGAACGGTTCTGTCCAACCCGATTGAAGTTTCAACCACGTAAGGAACGTAGCTCTTGTTCTCCTCAGGGTCGAAATACTGAAGTTTCTTGCCAGAGTACTTCTCGTGCTGCGAAAGATCGAAATCGGTACGCGAGTGGATTCCTTCCAATTCTTTGAATCCGAATGGGAAATCGAATTCGATATCGAATGCTGCATTGGCATAGTGTGCCAATTTATCATGCGCATGGAAACGGTATTTCTCATTTCCCAATCCCATGGCGTTGTGCCAAGCAAGACGCTTCTCCTTCCACTTCTCAAACCAATCCAATTCGGTTCCTGGCTTGACGAAGAATTGCATTTCCATCTGTTCAAACTCGCGCATACGGAATATGAACTGGCGCGCCACGATCTCGTTCCTGAACGCCTTTCCAGTTTGTGCAATACCGAACGGGATCTTCATTCTTCCGGTTTTCTGCACATTCAGGTAATTGACAAAAATTCCTTGAGCCGTTTCCGGACGTAGATAAACCGTGCTTGCTCCTTCGGCCATGGCGCCCATTTCGGTGGCAAACATGAGGTTGAATTGGCGCACTTCGGTCCAATTCTTAGAACCGGACACCGGGCATGCGATCTCCAGATCGATGATGATCTGTCTCACATCGGCAAGGTCATCGTTCTCCAGCGCCTCCACGAATCGTTTTCTGATCTCGTCCTTCTTCTTCGTATCTCGCAGCACGTTCGGATTGGTGGCCATGAACTGATCCTCATCGAACGCCTCGCCAAAGCGCTTGGCAGCCTTCACCACCTCTTTCAGTATCTTCTGGTCTATCTTGGCCATGTACTCCTCTATCAGCACATCGGCACGGTAGCGCTTCTTACTGTCCTTATTATCAATGAGTGGGTCGTTGAACGCATCCACGTGGCCAGAGGCTTTCCAAGTGGTTGGGTGCATGAAAATGGCCGCATCCAACCCAACGATGTTCTCGTTCAATTGCACCATCGCTTTCCACCAATAATCGCGGATGTTCTTCTTCAGCTCCACGCCCATCTGTGCGTAGTCGTAGGCAGCACTCAGGCCGTCATAGATCTCGCTGCTTTGGAAAATGAAGCCGTACTCCTTACTGTGTCCGATAATGTTCTTGAAAAGATCCTCGTTGTTCATCTGGCTTAATTACTGAATTGGAATCGTGTAATTTTAACGGCCGCAAAGCTAGAAAAATTGAAAGGTCGGAGCGGTTCATTTTAGCACAGAATGGAAGAACATACAAACCCCAACCCTGCAGCACGTAGAAAATCGGAACAGACATTCAACGTCAGGGTGCTACGCATACTGGTTGCGCTTCGCGACTTTGCAAAAAGCACCATGTTCCTTGGCGATGACATGGACCAGGAAGGCACCATTGAGATCATTAAGAAGGATATGGTTTTCCGCGGCTACGTGGTATGGATCCTCATCTGCTCCATCTTCATTGCCAGCATCGGGCTTAACCTCAACAGCACGGCCGTTGTCATTGGTGCCATGCTTATCTCCCCGCTCATGGCGCCCATCCTGGCCATTGGCCTCTCGGTAGGCACCAACGACTGGGAAGTACTTAAAAAGGCACTGAAGAACTTCGGTGTCATGGTGGTGGTATCGCTTATCACTTCCACGCTTTACTTCTTCATTACCCCGTTACACGAGGCACAGCCCGAGTTGCTGGCCCGCACAAGCCCCACTTTTCTGGATGCGCTCATTGCCATTTTCGGAGGTTTGGCCGGAATCATCGGTATTTCGAGAAGAAGCCGCGGAAACGTAATTCCTGGAGTAGCAATTGCCACCGCGCTCATGCCACCGCTGTGCACAGCAGGTTATGGGCTGGCAAATGGCGAGTGGTCGTTCTTTTTCGGAGCGTTCTACCTGTTCACGCTCAACTCCATTTTCATTGCCGGAGCCACCTTCGTCATTGTCAGATACCTCAAGTTCCCGTTGGTCAGTTTTGTTGATGCGGTCACAGAAAAGAAGGTGAAACGATACATGATCGGGTTTGTGATCGTGGTTATCCTTCCGAGTGCGTGGATCTTTTACGGGGTTGTTAAAGAAACCATCTTCTTAGGTAAGGCAGAGAGTTTCATTGCGCAGAATCTCGAAATCGAAGGCACCGAGATCATCAGCAAGAAGATCACCTACACCGACTCCATTTCGCGCATCGACATCTTCATCATGGGCGAACCCATTGCCGAGCAGACCCAGAAACAGTTGGAAAAGATCATGCTGGAAAAAGGCATTGAAAACACCATCCTGAAGATCCATCAGCCGAAGGATGTGAGCAGCGATCTGGCCGGAAAACTTTCCAAGGAAGTGCGCGTGGGTATTCTGGAAGACCTCTATAAAAGGAACGAAGACCTGATTGCCGAAAAGGACAAAAAAATCTCGGAACTTCAGAATCAGGTATTCGCTTACGAGCGGAGTTCCATTCCTTTCGAAGGACTTACCAAAGAGATCTACATCCAATATCCGAACATCAACAGGCTCGCTTATGCCGTGAGTATTGAAATGAATGGAACAAAGGTCGACACCATTCCAACCTTCCTATTGCGCTGGAAGGCAGGTCAGGAACCGGAACAGAAAAGCAGTGAGAAACGCGTGATGAAAGCGTGGCTCAAACAACGGTTGGAGCTGGACACGCTTCGACTTGTGGAGTACTGATCAGTTCTTCTGATGGAAGGAAAGGTCCTTCTGGGCCACATCCACCAAGAATTTATTGCGCAGGAACTTCTTGCCGATCAACACCGGAAACCGCATTTTCCTGCGGTTGCTGAGCGTGAACGTGATGGGATATGTTCTACCGAACAACACGGCCTTGGTCTTTACCATGTACCGCACCTGCGATTCGCCATTTGAACTTCTCACCTTCTTCTGTTTGAAGTCGGTTGCCACGTGCACCGTATCGTTGAACTGAGGATGCCATTTATCGAGCACGCAGAAGTGCAATTCGTGCCGACCGTCCTTCTCCACCACATCAGCCTTACTATAATGTATGGTAGAGGTATACGCACCGGTATCGATCTTACACTCAAGATCAAAGATGCCCAGCTCCGGCAGGTCAATCCTGTCTATGGTTCCGATAACGATAAGTGGTTTTTTCATGCTCGAGGGCGAATATAGATGCTTATCCACTGAAATGCCATTACCAATGAGACATGTATACCGAATAACCGAATTACATTTGCCGCCATGTTGGCCATTCAGAACACCCTCGTTTCGCTCGATCTTCTCGAACGTCATTTCGTATGCGACCTCAATGCATGTAAAGGCGCCTGCTGCGTAAAAGGAGACGCAGGCGCACCGCTTACCGATGAAGAGATCGATCTGCTTGAAGATATCGTGGACGATATCCTACCCTTTTTAGATGATGAAGGGAGAGCGATGATCGGTAAAAAAGGTGTCTTTGAGATCGATGTGGATGGCGACAAAGGGACCGCTCTTCTGGAAAATGGCCGCTGTGCCTTCGCGCTCATTGATGATAACGGACTGGTAAGCTGCGGCATTGAGAAAGCCGAACAGACCGGTGCCATCGGTTTTAAAAAACCCATCTCTTGTCACCTTTACCC
>JBFHEW010000014.1:0-14029 GCA_041583955.1 Bacteroidia bacterium
ATCAGCCGGCCCAGTTCTGTCTGTCCAGACTTCGGTATTGGATGGCCTCTGCCAAGTGGTTGGACTGAATATGCTCTGAACCCTCAAGGTCGGCAATTGTCCTCGACACCTTCAGTATCCGGTCGAACGCACGGGCAGAAAGCCCCAGCCTATCGGTGGCCTTCTTGAGCATTTCCTTGCCTGCCTCGTCAATCCTACAGACCTCTTTCAAGAGTTTTGTTCCCATCATGGCGTTATTGTGCACACCCGCTTTGTCCTTGAAACGTTGCACCTGGATTTCGCGTGCTGCTATCACCCGCTTTCTTACGTCCTCGCTTTTTTCGGCAGGGGCAAAATCTGCCAACTCATTGATGGGCACGGGCGTCACTTCTATATGAATATCGATACGGTCAAGCAGTGGTCCTGATATCTTGTTCAGATATTTCTGTACCACACCCGGTGCGCATACACATTCCTTTTCGGGATGGTTGTAAAAACCGCACGGACATGGATTCATACTGGAAACGAGCATGAAACTGGATGGATATTCGACAGACAATCTTGCTCTTGAAATGGTAACCACCCGGTCTTCCAATGGCTGCCGCATCACCTCCAAAACCGTTCGCTGGAATTCTGGAAGTTCATCCAGAAAGAGAACTCCATTGTGTGCAAGCGATATCTCGCCCGGCTGCGGAACCTGCCCGCCTCCTACCAAAGCAACATTTGAGATGGTGTGATGCGGTGCACGGAATGGCCGCATGGTCATGAGTGAGGTCTCTGCGCCCAGGTTACCGGCCACCGAGTGGATCTTGGTGGTTTCCAAAGCCTCTTTGAGTGAAAGCGGTGGAAGAATGGTCGGCAACCGCTTTGCCAGCATGGTCTTTCCGGCCCCGGGAGGACCGATGAGCAGCAGATTGTGTCCACCGGCCGCAGCTATCTCCATGGCGCGCTTAATGTTCTCTTGCCCTTTCACGTCAGCAAAGTCGAGGTCGGTGTTGCCTTGGTTCCGATAGAATTCCTCGCGGGTGTTCACAATGGTCTTCTCCAGATCGATCTTGCCATCAAAAAAGCCAATGAGTTCTTTGATGTTCTCAATTCCATACACATCCAACCCATCTACAATGGCTGCTTCGCGTGCGTTCTTCTTGGGCAGGATAAAGCCCTTGAATCCTTCTTCTCTGGCCTTTATGGCAATTGGCAACACCCCTTTTATGGGCTGAAGACCACCATCAAGCGAAAGCTCTCCCATGATGATGTATTCGGAAATACCCTGAGAACGTATCTGTTCTGATGCAGCCAGAATGCCGGCAGCGATTGTAAGATCGTATGCAGAACCTTCTTTCCGTAGGTCGGCCGGAGCCATGTTGATGGTGATGGTCTTACCTGGAGTATGATAGCCCACATTCTTGAGTGCAGCACGGATGCGCAGTTGGCTTTCCTTCACAGCATTGTCAGGAAGCCCCACCATGAAGAAATTGACCCCCTGACCGGCAATGTTGGTTTCTACGGTGATGATGTGGGCATCAACGCCATAAACTGCGCTACCGTAGGTTTTGGTCAACATTGTCAGTGCACTTCCTGTTCTATTAACATCACCAGAATATGGATGACCTTGATATGGACCTCCTGGATCCGGTCTGAATGACCGGAATGCGGTACTCTGATCTCCACATCACAGATCTTGGCCAGTTCGCCACCATCTTTTCCCGTAAGGGCCACCACGTGCATGCCTTTGTCCTTTGCAACCCTCACCGCGTGCAGCACATTTGGCGAATTACCGGAGGTACTGATGGCCAACAGCGAGTCGCCTTTGGCACCGAATGCTTCTATGAATCGCGAAAATATCTGGTGGTAACCATAATCGTTGGCCGTGCAGGTAATGTGACCAGGGTCAGAAATGGCCATGGCCGCGATCGGTTTACGTTCCTCACGGAAGCGGCCACTCAATTCTTCTGCAAAGTGCATGGCATCGCTCATCGATCCACCGTTGCCGCATGCATAGATCTTGCGCTCCAGTTTCACCGAATTGACGAATAGCGTGGCTGCCTTGCGAATAGCCTGTAGGTTGGAAGCATCATTCATGAATGCCTCCAACACCCGACCGGCCTCCTGCAGTTCGTTATCTATCTTGTCTATTGACATGGGGATGAAAATACAAATTCCAACAATGAAATGTTGTCGCGCAAAGGTGCTAAAATCGTACCGAGAGCCCTCGGTGCGTTTTTCTGCTGATTCAGAGCTGGATCAGCCGTTTCTGCGTGGCAATGTCGAACGAACGGAGCTGAAGCTCTTCGTCTGAAAAGGATGCTGGCCTTCCATCTTCCACCACGTTGCGCTCATTCTCCGGCTTCAGCATTTCCAACGCCAAGTGTTTGAACTTGGTTTGAATAGCGCCTAAGAAGTGCTGACCGAAAACGGTGTGCCCCCCCTCGTACAGTTGCAACTGATACTCCTCGTAGGTGGTTATGTAACCGCAATAGGCATTGGTATAGGTGGAACAGACCACTTCGGTCACTCCTCGGTCTGCCAATATTTCAAGCAGCGATTGTTCCAGCCGTTGCCCTGCAATGGTGGTGATCTCGGCCGGAATACCGGCAAAGGCCAGATTGCCTACCACGATGATCTGTAACGGAAGGATCTGCGGTATCCATGGTTTGTCGCCCAAGCTTCCGTTGGCATGAAAGCGTTTGAACTGACCTATAGCAGGGTCTGCCCAAGCAGGCACAACCAGATTCTTGATGTCGCGCGTACCGAGTATTCTTCGGTCATCCGCCTCAATGAGGATATCCTTTGGTCCTTGGGTATGATACTTTTCGTAGATCCTCTCGGCCTTTTCCTTGGTCTTGAAAGGCGCAGCGGCCAGCTCGTATGCTTTCTGGGCCTTGATCAATGTGCGGGCCAAGGCTCCAACTGCTGCCGGCATTCCAGGACCTTCTACGGTGCCTTCAAAAAAAGAAACACCATGACAGGCCGGGCCGGTACGCGCATCCTTCTGTCCGCAGGCGAACTCCTTGTCTACAATGACTTTCCTGAAATCGACATAGGTCATTACATGATCCACCTGAGTGGGGACGTCTTCGTTGTTCTTGGCCCGTTTGAAAAGGTCGTGGGCGTGCTCGAACTGGATCTTCCCATTGAACTTGGCGCTCTCAAAATCATCTTCAAATTTGCCTCTGGTCCACTTCTTTTTGCGGTCCCATTTCCAATTGGGGGTCACGTCTCCTGCCTTTCTCTGCGCGAATACGGAGATGAACGTATCCTTCTTTCGCTTGCGCACCTTGTCTTCATGGAACTTGGCCGCATAGCCCTTGTTGTCTGAACAGATACGGTGATTGTCGTTACTTAAACTGGTAGTGTGCACACCGAACCAATTCCAAGATCCTATCGGTCTGCCTTCCAGATCATCGAAACGCATCATGAGCATATTTCGGTCTACGGCCTGATCGGTCTCTTCTTTTTTGAGTTTGGTCTTCACTTCCGGATTGGCGTTGTATGCGGCCAACGAACGGTTAAAGGCCACTTCCTTGTCTGCCGCTATTTCCTGCTTTGCCAGTTTGATGGTGGCCGGGCGGATGCTCTCTGCTGCCTCCACTATCGCGTCCACAATACCATCCACCACCTTCTGGTAAACCTCTGGAACGAATCCAGGAATAGACATGTTATACAGCCCGAAATGTGAGTACCCGCCCGGTGCGCTGTGTGTATGTTGGGCGGTTATCATTACGGCATCTTCCGTAAAACCGAAGTGCTCGTACTTACGTTGCAGCTTCTTCATCACTCCACGCCTAATGGCTATGGTAATGAAGCATATCTCAGCATTTACCAAGGCAATCTTCTTTCCGGTAGTCGTGTCGCGTATGACCACAGCTCTGGCAAAAAGATCGGTCTCCACTCCTTTCACGATATTGAAGTACATACCGTAACCCATCATTCCAACACCGAGCTTGAACGCGGTGATGTCGGCCTTTCCAACGCCTATCTCATACATGATACCAGTAGTGTTTATTGAGTAACGACCGCCTTGCGCGGCAGCCATCGCTAAAATTAGGAACTATGTATGCAATTGATAATTGTCAAACGATTTTTTTCGGTCATTTGAAACAGAGCCGTCACAAATGCAAGCAAACAGACATCTTATCATTTTTGTGAAGAATCCTGTGCTAGGGAAAGTGAAGACGCGCTTGGCGGCTTCGGTCGGTGATGCAAAGGCGTTGGATATCTATCTGCAACTGCTCGATATTACCCGTAAGGCCGCCTTGGATACCGATTGTACGCGTAATGTGTTCTATTCGGACGAGATTGAGAGTGATGGGTGGGACAATGATAGGTTCAACAAGTTTGTGCAGGAAGGCGATGATCTGGGCCAGCGCATGCGGAACGCCTTTGAGCAGGTGTTTGCGCTGGGTGCGGAAAAGGCCATCATCATCGGTAGCGACTGCCCGCAGCTTTCATCCGAGACCATCGAAGAGGCGTTCAATATACTTGACGGAAAGGATGCCTGCATCGGTCCGGCAACCGATGGCGGCTTCTACCTTCTGGGCATGAAAAAGCTGCACGCCTTCCTATTTGACGGAAAGCAGTGGAGTACCGATTCGGTTCTTTCCGCTACCATGAACGAGCTCGGAGAACATTCCATTACATACGGGCTCTTGCAGCCACTATCGGATATTGACACGATAGATGATCTTGAGCAAGCGGGTACCTGCATCAAAAAATAGAAAGGGGCGAACCGTTATCGGTCCGCCCCAGCCTCGTTGCGTCTGCTGAACGTTACAGAATGAATATGGTAAAGAAAATGGCTCCCACAATGATGGCAAGCACTCCTAGGCCGGCACCGATGATTCCGAAAATGAAGCCCAATCTAGACTGTGGGCCAGTTCCATTGTTCCTTTTGTAGATGAGCGAGAAGGTGATGGCAGCAGCACCCAGCAATATGGCCAGAACCGCGGCTCCCCACACAAATCCTGTAAAGAATACCGCTGTAAGGAACGCGAACAGCAAAGCCATGGCTCCGAACGCCAATGAACCGATACCGGTACCGAACGATACCCATTTCATCCACTCCAAGTTGGCAACGGCAGGATTCGGTTTGAGTACCTCTCTCCTTATGGTCCGCATGCGATCTTCAAAGTTCATTTCCTTGAAGGCCTCAGTATGAACCGTTTGTTTCATGCTGCTTCTTACCTGCGCTGTGTACGTTGGGGCCACGGGAGCGGCTGCGTCTGCAGTAAGCACCAACGGTTCGTCTGTTACTTCTACTGCTCCCTTCTGTGTCGGTAACGGTTGCATGACATCTGCCGTCCTATCGTCATGCTGAACGGGTTGATCTACCGGGGTAGACTTCTGCTGCTTCTTCGAAATATCGACATGGAATCCTGGACGATACTTTCTCTTAATGATGTCAATATTGCCGCATGATGAGAACATGAATCCTGCGGCAAGAACTGCCACCAATGCCTGTAATTGTACATTTCGTTTCATATCAGATTGATTAGATGTTTCGCCAAAATTAGAATTCAAACACCGCATGCATTGCACTGCAACACGTTATTTATCAACGCCCGATCATTGATTACTCAATGTTTCATGTCTGTTAACGGCCTCTTCCCATTCTGCCATTCTACTTTCCAACGACTCTTGCTTCTGCTGGTATTCCTTGAACACGTCCCGCTCAGCCAACGCTTCCTTGTATCCTTCGGCATCCAGCATCAGTTCGTCAAGGTCGGCAATCTCCTTTTCGAGTCTGGCTATCTCCTGCTCCAGTCTTTCGGCCTTATTCTTTGCGTTCCGTATTTCCTTTTCGCGTTCTTTCCGAAGTCGCTGTTCTTCTTTGGATTCTTTTTTCGATTCGGGTTTCACCTCCACCTCCTTGGGTTTTGCGCTGAACTCCTGAATGCTTGTTGCTTTCACCTTCTCCAAGAATTCATACACATCGCCAATGTGCTGTTTCACGTTCTTGTCCTTGAACTCATATACCTTGGTGGTAAGACCGCTGAGGAAATCCCTGTCGTGCGAAACGATGATCATGGCGCCATCGTACTTCTGAAGCGCTTGCTTCAGTACATCCTTGGAATGCATGTCCAAGTGGTTGGTAGGCTCATCCAGCACCAGCAGGTTCACGGGTTCAAGCAGTAACTTGGCAAGTGCCAAACGACCACGTTCCCCTCCAGAAAGCACACTCACTTTCTTGTCGACATCTTCGCCCTGAAAAAGGAAGGAACCCAGAATGTCTCGCAGTTTGGTGCGTATGTCTCCGCGTGCCACATCATCGAGGGTCTGAAAAACCGTTTTGGACGCATCGAGCGATTCGGCCTGATCCTGAGCATAGTAACCCATGGAGACGTTGTGTCCCAATTCCAGGTTTCCGGTGTAGTCCAACTCGCCCACAACGATCTTCGAGAACGTTGTCTTTCCCTCACCGTTCTTACCGAGGAGCGCCACTTTTTCCCCTCTGTCGAGCATCAGGTCCACGTTCTTCAATACTTCGAGGTCGCCATATTTCTTGGAAACGCCTTCGGCCAGAACCACCACCTTACCGGAGCGAGGAGCAGGCGGGAAACGGAGTCGCATCACCGATGTGTCCTGCTGCTCCACCTCAATGCGGTCTACCTTTTCTAGCGCTTTGATGCGGCTTTGAACCTGCGTTGCTTTGGAGGCTTTGGACCGGAACCTATCAATGAAACGTTCGGTATCGGCAATGAATTTCTGCTGATTCTCGTAAGATGCCATTTGCAACGCTATGCGTTCTGCACGTTGCGAAACGTATTTAGAGTAAGGCACCTTGTAATCGTTGATGCGTCCGAGTGTGATCTCAATGGTGCGGTTGGTGATGTTGTCCAAGAATGCTCTATCGTGCGACACGAGGATCACCGTTCCGCTATGCTCTTTCAGAAATTCCTCCAACCACTGAATGGAAAGGATATCCAAATGGTTGGTGGGCTCATCCAGCAGAAGTACATCTGGCCGTTGCACGAGGATCTTTGCCAGTTCTACACGCATTTGCCAGCCACCACTGAATTCTTCCATTTTGCGGGTGAGGTCTTTGCGCAGGAATCCCAACCCGAGCAGCACCTTCTCCACTTCGGCATCGGCCGTATCTCCTCCAAGCAAACTGAAACGGTCGTTGGCAACGGTCATGTCCTGGATCAGCTCCATGTATGAGTCTGATTCGTAATCGGTACGCTCTTCCAACTGCTTGGTGTAGTACTTCACCTTGGCATCCAACTCTTTCAATTCTGCCAATGCGCTGTAGGTCTCATCAAAAATGGTCTTACCTGCTTTGGGCTTGATGTCTTGCGACAGATAGCCGATGGTTGCCCCGCTTGGTTTTGAAATGACCCCTGATTCGGGCTCCAACTGGCCCGCAATGACCTTGAGCAAAGTGGATTTTCCTGCCCCATTCTTACCTACAAGGCCGATCCTATCCTTCGGATTGGCCAGAAAAGAGATGTTATTGAAGAGGAATTTCCCGTTGAATTGAACGGAGATCTGGTTAAGTGATATCATTCCGCAAAAGTGCGGAATTGTCTCCGTAAATGTGACCAAAGTTGCTGCTGTTCTCAGCAATCTGTTTTCCTTTGTCGTCAAATTGAACAAAGGATGTTGGAAGGCACCAAAATGTACAGTATTCTGAAACTGAAATGCCCTCGTTGCCATGAGGGCGACCTGTTTCTGACGAAGAATCCTTATGTCTACGCTGATCTGGAGAAGATGCCGGACAAATGCCCGGTATGCGACCAGAAGTATTGGCCGGAACCGGGGTTCTACTACGGAGCAATGTATGTAAGCTATGCACTCACCATTGCGTTAAGCGTGGCCGTTTTCGTGGCAATGATCGTGCTGTGGCACTTTGACATTCTGTGGTACTTAGGCCTGAATGCTGCTGCCATCATTCTTCTGTTCCCACCCATCTTCCGATTATCACGGGCGGTATGGTTCAACTTCTTCGTGAAGTACGAATCACCGGAAAAGCGGAATGTTGTGCCTCAGGAGAAAGCATGAAGCGCATCTCCTTCAAGGATATGAACGCCTTGTAGCTCTTCCTTTCCTAGCCTGACCATGGCTTTTGCCACGGTAGCTCCCTGAATGCCTCTGTATTTGCTGAGCGGCCCTAACATCAGTGGGTTAACGATTGACATGATCCCTTTACCCACCAACTCGCCTAAACGGAATTCCTTCCGTTCGCCCATGAGCATGGACGGACGGAGAATGATGAGCGAGTGGAATCCGATGGATTCGAGGTCTTTCTCGGTTTCCCCTTTTACCCTAAGATAGAAGTTAGATGTCTTCGGGTCGGCCCCTACCGAAGAAACAACCACGAACGTCCTTGCGCCAGCTGCTTTCGCATTTCTCGCAAAATCGATCACCAGATCATGGTCAACATGGTAGAAAGCCTCCTTACTTCCGGCTGTGCCAATGGTAGTACCAAGGGCGCAGAAAGCAATATCAATGGTGCTCAATTTCTGCTCCGAGAGGTCGTTGCCGATCAATTGATCGAACTTTTCCGGTAGTTGAAGCGGTCTGCGCGAAAGCACCGTGACCGCCTCGAACGCACCATCATCCGATAAAACGTTCAATAGAATATTGCCGATAAAACCTGTGGAACCTGCTACTGCTGCTTTCATACAGCAAAGGAATCAGTTTTTAACCAATCGAAGCACCTGTGTCGCATGCTCATCGCGCACCTCCAGCAGATATATTCCCTTGGTGAGCTGTGCGGTTCCGAGTACCACATCATTGGCGTTGAGGGCTCCGTTAAGGATCATTCTGCCGGTTGCATCATAGAGTACATAACCTGTTCCAGCAGTCCACTGACCCGAGATCGAGATCTGATCATTGAACGGATTGGGGTATACCGAAATGTCATCGGTAGATGCTTCATCCACCCCATTGACCAAACTCAGGTCGCAGTTGGAAAAATCGAAATACTGGTGTGGTTGGTTGCTGCAGGTGGAAGCAGCTTCAACCGATTGTGTACTCACATAGCTTCCACCATCTATAGAAGGTGCGTAGAGGCTTCTTCGCGTGGCCCCTTCGGTAAGCTGGAAATACATAGGAGAGTTGGTGTTGTTATTATGCTGCAGCAAATGGCCATGACCGATCTCGTGCAACATGGCTGTTTCCAGGTCAAAGCCAACACCCATTGACGGGCCTTCGCCCGTCCACCATTCGATGTCGCGATTGAGAACGATGTCTATCTCGATCAGATTCCATTGAATTCCGTTCGGGGTTCCGCAACCAGAAAAAGTGGTGATGGTCTTTCCCAACAGATAAGCAGGTAACTGGCCAATGCCGGAAAGCCCGATGAGGTTGACACCATCGTGCGCCCAGTCTGTGATGTTGACAGGTTCGCTGTCCAGTACAAAATTGACCCCCGTATTGCATGCCCACGTGGCAAATACGCGCTCCACCATGGAAGAACCACCCAGGAACTGTACCAGCTGATCGTTCTTCTTGAACATGTATCCACCGGACTGCATGCCGACCAGCATTGTATTATTGAGTTGACCCGAATAGATCACTTCGCTTTTCGCATACTCAACCGTAACCTGCTGTGTACTTTGTGCGATCTGGCCGTTTGCCGTAACCACTCTCACTGCACCGGTACCTGCAACCGTGTTGTTGTAAAGTGTGGCAGATGGCACGTACATTTCTATCTGTGTATCCGTCCAACTGAGATAATGTGGTCCTTGCGAAAGGCTTACGTAACTCTGCCCACCATCATCCGCATTACGGAACGCCACGTGCCCTTGCCCCTGTTCGGCACCAAAACCCTGACCGGTTATGGTCAGGACCGTCTTTGTTCCGGCAGTGACCTCCAATGGAAACACAGACGCTATCACTGGAGCCACGCTCGCGCTTTTCACGGTAGCGTCCTGAAGTAGGTCGTTCGGAATCCGTCTGAGTTGGATGGCATGGCTTCCAATGGTTCGGGCAATTGTCTCATACACGGCTTCACGATCAGACACATGCTTCATCCCGTAAACGGTTCCTGACCTTTCATTCACCGGGTAGAATGCTGTTGCGATGGAGGATAGGGAACGCGAAGCATCGTCTCCGATAACCAGAATACCGTAATCTCCAATCTGCATCTGAGCACTTGGTGTAACCACCTGCATCAGATCGCCATGAATACCTCCTTCTGTCACCACTTCCAGCTCGAAACCCACGTTTCCTTTGAACACCCGATACACTTCAATGCTGTTTGCTGTGTAGATGTTTCCAAGTGCATCCAAAAACGTTTGCTGACCAATGACCTTTCCCTCAATGATCTTCTCGGCCGCATTCAACTGCTCAAAGGCCGCATTGGGTAGCGTTAAGCATTGCGCCCAACCTTCGGCCCATACAAAGAGGGCCAACACGAGCGCAAACACATACTTTTGAGTCTTCAATTGGGTAGGTTTTCCAGTGGTTTTTTGGAAGGATCAAGCTACAATTTGAATTACGAGTTTCACGTAATATTAGACCAACTGGGGATTTTGCCCGATGAATAGGAATTAACATGCCATACTCCACAAAAACACTCATTCAGGTACCTAGAACTGCACGCTACTACAGTCTGAATTCCGTCTCTGATAAGACAAAAAACATCTGGATCGTCTTTCACGGGTACGGTCAGCTGGCGGAATACTTCATCAAACATTTCGAAGGATTGGATCCTGAAGAGCACTTCATCATTGCCATGGAGGGTCTTTCGCGGTTCTATGTTGAAGGGCTCACTGGACGGGTTGGAGCAAGTTGGATGACCAAAGAAGACCGCGAGGAAGAGATCGAAGATCAATCGAACTACATCAATGCCGTGCTTGCTGATGCCGGCATCGACCCATCGGACGGATCGTACCGATTGATCGTGCTTGGGTTTTCGCAAGGAACCGCCACGGCCGTAAGGTGGCTTGTGAAAAACGGAGTCCGACCTGCACACTTGGTACTCTGGGCCGGTTCATTTCCTCACGATGTGGTCTCCTCAGACCATGCTGCCATCTTCGAAGGCTTACCTGTTCACTTCGTCTACGGAAACGAAGATCCATTCCTCAAGAACATCGACATTGAGGAGCGGACCGAAGCATTCGAGAAAATGGGAATGAAGTTGAAAGTGTGGCCATTTGAGGGGAAACACGTAATGGACAGACCTACCCTTACCAAGATTGTTGGTAGCTTTGACCATTGAAGCGAGAGGAATAGAAAATCGATACGTTCAATAAGACCGGTAGTGGATCAAGAGATTCACACCGCAACATAAAAAACTCCATTATGAGCTTAACAAATCAAATAAACAACGACCTGAAAGAGGCCATGAAGGCCAAGGATACGGTAAGATTGACGGCCTTGAGGGCCATTAAATCGCAGCTATTGCTGGCGGCCACAGAAAAAGGTGCTGGCGAATCGCCTGATGAAGCAGGTATAAAGATGCTTCAGAAATTGGTGAAACAACGAAAAGAGAGTGCCGAGCTGTATAAGACACAAGGCCGCGAAGACCTGGCAGATGCAGAGCTGTCTGAAGCTGCCATCATTGAGAAATACCTACCTAAGCAGTTGTCGGAAGACGAGTTGAGACCCATCCTTGAGTCCATCATTGCCAAGGTAGGTGCGTCCGGCCCTCAGGACATGGGAAAAGTGATGGGTGCAGCATCTCAGGAATTGGCTGGTAAAGCAGACGGCAAGACCATATCAACGGTTGTAAGAAGTCTGCTTTCCTAGAGACGAACGTGTGGGTGGCAGCCTATGCCGCTCCTTCAATCATTTGGTTCTATCGATCACAAAATTGACCAGGTCTGTCAGCGACCTACGCGCTTCGTTGTCAGGGTGCGATTCCAGCATGGCAAGCGCCCGTTGCTGGTATTCCTTCATGCGCGCGTTCGTGTATTCGATACCGCCTTTTTCGCGAACCATTTCAATCACTTTGGCCACACGCTTTCCGTCCGTGTTGTGATTCTTGACCGTATTGATAATGAACCGCTTCTCAGCCCTGTCTGAGTTGCTGAGGGCATGGATCAATGGAAGCGTCATTTTCTTTTCCTTGATGTCGATCCCTGTAGGTTTACCGATGTTGGAGTCGCTGCCATAATCGAAAAGATCGTCACGTATCTGAAAGGCGATTCCGACCGTTTCTCCGAACAGACGCATCTGTTCAATCACCTCTTTGTCTTCGGTAACGCTTGCGGCACCCGAAGCACAGCAACTGGCAATGAGCGAAGCCGTTTTCTGGCGTATGATATTGAAGTAAACCTCTTCCGTAATGTCGAGCTTTCGGGCCTTTTCCATCTGTAGAAGTTCTCCTTCGCTCATTTCGCGCACTGCGTTCGATGTGATCTCGAGCAGATGGAAATCCTTGTGCTTTACCGATAGCAACAGACCACGGCTCAAGAGGTAGTCCCCTACCAACACCGCCACTTTGTTCTTCCAAAGTGCGTTGATACTGAAAAAGCCTCTTCGCTTGGAAGCGTCATCAACCACATCATCATGCACCAAGGTGGCCGTATGAAGTAACTCAATGAGTGTGGCGGCCCTATAGGTCTGGTCGTTCGTATCAGACAGCATTTTTGCCGTAAGGAACACGAACATCGGCCGCATTTGCTTGCCTTTCCGCTTAACGATGTAGTGTGTGATCTTGTCGAGCAGGGCCACCTCGCTGCGCATGGAAGAACGGAAACGTCCTTCAAACTCCTCCATTTCCAACCTAACCGGCTGCTTTATTTTATCTAGTGACGACAAGCTGTGCGAATGTAGATAAACAAGCTGTCAGGCAGAAAGTTTGTTCGCCAATTGTCCGCAGGCGGCATCTATATCCTTTCCGCGGCTTCGTCTGATGTTCACGATCAGGTTCCTTTCCTCCAGGTACAGTTTGAATTGATCGGTCTTGGCGATATCGGCCTTTTTGAATTCACCGCCATCGATCGGGTTATACTCAATGATATTGATCTTGGTAGGGAAATTCTTACAGAACAGTGCCAACTCCCTGGCGTCATCCAACGAATCGTTGAAATCCTTGAAAATGATGTATTCCAACGTTGGCCGGGTGCCGGTCTGGTCGTAGAAATAGCGCATCTCCTCTGCCAATACGGTCAGGTTATTCGACTCATTTATGGGCATGATGTAATCGCGCTTCTTCTCGTTGGCCGCATGCAACGAAAGTGCAAGATTGAATTTCACCTTATCATCAGCCAACTTATGGATCATTTTGGCAATACCTGCTGTTGACACCGTGATCCGTTTCGGAGACATACCCAAACCGTTCGGGTCAGTTATGCGGTCAATGCTTTCAACCACATTCCTGTAATTGAGGAGCGGTTCGCCCATTCCCATATAAACAATGTTGCTCAACGGAATACCATAGTGTTCCTCGCTCTGCTTTGAAATATGCACCACCTGATCGAAGATCTCGTCTGCATTCAGATTCCGTAAGCGGTCAAGCCTACCGGTTGCGCAGAATTTACAACTCAGGCTGCACCCGATCTGCGAGGAGATACAGGCCGTCATGCGGCTGGCAGTTGGAATGAGTACGCCTTCTACGAATTTGCCATCTGCCGTTCTGAACGAACTTTTTATGGTTCTGTCCTCGCTGATCTGTTTCTCATCAACCGTCACCGCATTGATCACGAAATGTTCTTCGAGCAGGTCGCGCGTAGGTTTAGAGAGATTGGTCATTTCCGCAAAAGAATGCGCTGCTTTTCTCCACAACCACTCATGAACTTGCTTGGCCCTGAAGGCCTTCTCTCCGTTTGCGATGAAAAATGAAGTAATTTCATCAGCTGACAACGCCCGTATGTCCCGTTTTTCGGTCATGGGCACAAAGATACAGGCTTACCATGCGATTCCTATCAGCAGATCTGATCTTTCCGGTTTACACCAATCCTATTCCGAACGGTATTGTGGTTGTAAGCCCAAGTGGCACCGTCAGGGAGATCATGCTGCCCGATGACGCCAATGCACCGGATCCAAGCAGGATTGAACGTTTCAAGGGCGCATTATCGCCTGGGTTTGTCAATGCACATTGCCACTTGGAACTGTCGCACATGAAAGGCATGGTTCCGGAAAAAACAGGGCTACCATC
>JBFHEW010000015.1:0-13966 GCA_041583955.1 Bacteroidia bacterium
TTCGGAGAGAACTCGTGGTTGCAGCAAAGCAATGGTAGAGACATGATCTGGAATCCAACAAGCGAATTGTTCGGTAACTTCAATCAGAACACAGGATTCCCTGACCCGATCTTCGGAGGCGGTCATTACATCTACGTGTTCGGTCATAATGGCGATAGCCCGAATGACGATGTTCCGGCTTACGATGAGGGAGCCTTCATATACAACAAGCTTTCAGAGAACAACTTCAACCCTGGCGATCCGGCTAAGAGACGTGTGTTCAAGGATGCAATGTGGGTAGGTGTTCCGTTGTTGGCAAGCAACTCCAACCTGCTGGAGAATATCGTGAATATCAACCTGAGGGTAACCAAGCCATACAGACAGAATTTCGCACCGGGATGGACTGCAGATCAAGCGGTGAATGATAATCTACCGATGTACACTTTCTCAACAAGCGATTTCGCCACTGTAAGAACTGATCTTACAACAGCAGAAAGTGCATTGGACATCATCCGAGCAGTACCTAATCCGTACTATGCGCATTCGGGTTACGAGCGCACGCAGCTCGATAATGTGGTTAAGATCATTAACCTACCGGTTGAGTGTACAGTTAGCATCTATACTGTGAACGGTATTCTGGTGCGACAGTTCAAGAAGGATTCACCGATCACTTCCTTGGATTGGGACCTGAACAACCACAAACAGATTCCGGTCGCCAGTGGGGTTTACCTCATTCATATCGATGCTCCGGGCATAGGTGAAAAAGTGATTAAATGGTTTGGAACAATACGACAACTTGATTTGAACTCGTTCTAAAAGTCCAGTCATAATTGTTTCCATTGAAGAAGAATAATATGAGAAGAATACTAAGATCTAGTTTCATTGCACTGCTAAGCGGAATTACTGCATTCCCAACAATTGCAGGCAACTCAGACCGTGCAGGGCAGGCAGGAGCCACAGAGCTACTGATAAACCCTTGGGCCAGGAGTTCGGGTTTTGCCAGTGCCAATACAGCTTCTGTCAGAGGTTTGGAAGCACAGTTTCTGAACGTGGCAGGTATGGCCTTCACCACAAAGACAGAAGTGTTGTTTTCCAACACGCAATGGCTGGTGGGGTCTGGTGTCATGATCAACTCTTTCGGTCTGTCGCAGAAGATCGGAGATGCTGGAGTGATCGGACTGAGCGTAATGAACATGAGTTTCGGAGAGATCGACATCACCACATCGGAATTGCCTGATGGTGGTAATGGAACATTCTCGCCAAACTACCTCAACATCGGGGTGTCTTATGCCAAGAGCTTCTCAAACAGTATCAATGGCGGTATCACTGTTCGCATCATTAACCAGAACATCTCCAACCTGAGTGCATCCGGTGTGGCCTTCGATGCTGGTATCTCATATACCACCCGATTAGGAAACAGGGATAAGGAGAAGAACAAAGACAACGTTCAGTTCGGTATCTCTCTGAAGAATGTTGGCCCACCTATGAAATACAATGGTGACGGACTTTCAGTTCGTGGAACCGTTCCGGGCGGAGACAACAGTTTGACACTCGAATACCGATCTGCCAAGTACGAGATGCCGTCTTCGTTGAATATCGGGGTAACCTATCATTGGAGAGATAACAAATTGGTGAACAGAGTAACCGCAGCCGGTAACTTCACATCAAATAGCTTCTCTAAGGATCAGTTCAATTTCGGAATTGAGTATTCCTTCAAGGAAATGTTCATGGTACGAGGCGGTTATCAACTTCTCTTCGGTAAGGGAGGAAACGATATTGCCACCTCTGCCTTGGTAGGTCCTACCGCTGGAGCAACTGTTGAAGTGGGTCTTGGAAAAAAGGGTACTGACAAGAAGACCAAACTCGGCATCGACTATTCCTACAGGTTGACCAACCCGTTCAATGGCGTTCATGCAGTAGGCTTGCGTTTAGCATTCTGATCATATTATTCTTAACTTTATTGAAAGAATCCCGATGTTGTTCGGGATTCTTTTGTTTTATACACCACTAACATTAGTGACCATGAGTATCTATTTGACACAGGAAGGGCTTGATAAGCTCAAGAAAGAGATCGATCATTTGAAACGGGTGGAGCGTCCAGCCATTTCGCAGCAGATCGCAGAGGCAAGGGATAAGGGTGACCTTTCTGAAAATGCGGAGTACGATGCCGCCAAGGAAGCCCAAGGTCTATTGGAATTGAAGATATCCAAGATGGAGGCTACGCTCAGCGAGGCGGTCGTCATCGATGAATCGAAGCTCGATACGGATAAGGTGCTTATCCTCAGCAAGGTGAAGTTGAAGAACCAGAGTAACGGAATGGAGGTGGAATACACCATTGTTCCGGAAACCGAAGCCGATCTTAAGGCCAAGAAAATATCTGTCGAGTCGCCTATTGGAAAAGGCCTACTCGGAAAGAAACTGGGCGAAATTGCCGAAATACAGGTGCCTAACGGAACGGTCAAGTTCGAAATCGTCAATATCAGCAGATAGGTATGCCAAGCATCTTCACTAAGATCATCAATGGCGACATACCCTGCTACAAAGTGGCAGAGTCGGAAACTTGCTTTGCGTTCTTAGATATCAATCCGCTTGCTTCAGGACACACGCTTGTTGTTCCGAAGAAAGAGGTGGATTACATTTTTGATGTGGACGATGAGCAATACACCGAGTTGATGCTGTTTGCGAAAAAGGTGGCTCGGGCCATTGAAAAAGTGGTTCCGTGCGAGCGCATCGGTGTTACTGTCATTGGCCTGGAGGTTCCTCATGCGCATGTGCATCTCATTCCGATCAACAGTATAGGAGATATGAACTTCGCAAAGCCGAAGTTGCACTCCAACTCGGAAGAACTAGCTTCTCTTGCTCAAAGAATAGCGGCCGAAATGGCCTAAGCCTTTCTGTTCGGGTTTTCTTTGATGAACGAAGCCCAGCCCGAATAACTCTTTGAGCTTGAAGATAGGCCAGCGCTGTTGAAGTGATGGCAAACGGCAGCGGCCAATCCATCGGTAGCATCCAATGGAAACCCCTCCATCTTTACCTGAAGCAGGGTCTGCAGCATTCCGCTTACCTGTTCCTTACTGGCATTGCCGTTTCCGGTGATCGATTGTTTGATCTTCTTAGGAGAATATTCTGATATGGGAATGTTCTGAGACAACGCAGCGGCAATGGCCACGCCCTGCGCCCTACCAAGCTTGAGCATGGATTGCACGTTCTTTCCGAAGAATGGGGCTTCAATGGCCAACTCATCAGGGTGATATTCCCTTATGATCTCCACTGTTCGGTCAAATATCTTCTTCAGTCTGGTAGGATGGTCGTTGAGTTTATCGAGCTTGATCACGCCCATGTTCAGCATTGTCATCTGCTTGCCCTGAATGTGTATCAGTCCATAGCCCATGATAACCGTGCCCGGGTCGATGCCTAGTATGACCTTGTCTGTCTTCATCGTGATCGGGTCAGTTCGGATAGAATGATGGACGTGGCAATACCCGCATTGAGAGATTCCACTTTCTGTTCCTCTTCCAAGTTCGGAATGGTCACTAAGCCATCACATTTCGATATCAATTCCTGGTTTATCCCATGTGATTCGCTACCGATGATCAGTGCCGATTTTTTGGAATGAGGCATACTGTAAACAGTATCCCCGCTCATGGCAGCACCTATCAATTGAAAACCGTTCGACTTCAGGGTATCACCAATGGCCAAAAGGTTACCGTATATGATATTCACATGGAAAAGTGCACCCATGGTGCTCTGCACCACCTTTCTGTCGTATGCATCGGCACATTCTTCTGAACAGATGATGGTATCGACCCCGAACCATTTTGCGGTGCGGATGATGGTGCCGATGTTCCCTGGGTCGTTGATGCCATCGAGGAGAAGTATCAGAGGCGTTTCCCAATCGACCGGCTGCGATTCAGGAATCTTGGCAACGGCCAATATCCTGTTCGGAGTGCGAAGGCCGGAAATGCGCTCCAGCTCATTCTGTTTGATGATATGTACCAGCGATGGATTCACATCATCCAAGAAAGACAGCGTTTCTGTGGTGTAGATCGCAGTCAACTCCAGATCAGATCGCACCAACGACTCGACCGACTTGACGCCTTCAACCACGAACAGACCGGTTTCCTTGCGGAACTTCTTCTGTTGCAATGCTCTGATTTGCTTGATCTCTGATGCAGATAATGACAACGGTTGGTGTGGTTTGTGGTAGGTAAGAAACCTGTTCTAACTTTGCCCAAAGGTCAGAAATTCAAAACAAATTGACGATCAAACGCCTTTCGTGCTATTTTTTGCTGGCCGTGTCCTTATTGGCAGTGTCTTGTTCGCCCACAAGAAAGCTGTCCGAAGGAGAGCATCTGCTCGTTAAGAATGTCATTTATAACGATAGCAAGATCGTTTCCAAAGGCGACATGGATAACTTCATACGCCAAAAGCCCAACAGGAAACTGTTCGTGCTGGCGTTCTTCAGATTTCACCTTCAGGTTCATAACCTTGTCAACCAGCAGAAACTGGAGCAACGGGTGGAAGTGCTGGAAGCCAAGAACGAAAAGCGCAACGCGAAGAGAAAACTTAAAGGGAAAGAACCTAAGGAAAGGCGTAGATCGTTCTGGGAGTGGTTGGCAGATGTAGGAGAAGAACCCGTCATTTATGACCCGCTCATTACAAGCAAATCGGCAGAGCAGATAGAGATATATCTTCGGGGTAAAGGACATTTCAATGCGGTTGTGACCGATTCTGTTGCGTTCAATGAGAAGCGCAAAAAGGCCAAGGTCTACTATACGGTCAGGAGTGGTGTGCCGTATACGGTGAGGAATGTGAAGTACGAAATCAGCGATCCGCGTTTGGCCAGACTCAGTCGGCCTATAAGAGGAAGAGACCGCGTGCTTAAAAGCGGAATGGGCTATGACGTAGAGAAGTTTCAGGAAGAAAGGGAACGGATTGACAGAAGTCTGAAAAGTAACGGGTACTTTGCCTTTTCTGACGATTATGTACGTTTCAAGGTAGATTCCAATCTAGGTTCTCACCAGGTAGATATTGAACTGACCATTGCCGACCCCGAACGGAAAGACACGGTGCGGGTGAAAGAGGCAGGTCATCATACTTACAACATCAGGAACATCTATGTACAGACCGATTATACCGCCAAAGGAGGAAAGGCGGTTGCCGCTGATACATTGGTCTACAATGGAGTAACCTTCATTTACAAAGGGAAGTTCCGGCACCGACCCGAAATGCTGCTCGATAAGATATTCTTCAAGACAGGAGATCTTTATCGGGTAAAGCGTGGCGAATTGACCTATCGCTATCTGTCCAGTCTGGGTGCGTATAAATTCATCAACATCTCTTACAGTGAGGATGTTGAGGAGGACGGAGAACACGTGCTCGATTGTCACATAAATCTGACCCCAGGTTTCAGACAGTCTTACGCTATTGAGGTGCAGGGCACCAACACTGAAGGAAATCTAGGGGTTTCCGGTTCGTTCGTTTATAAGAACAAGAATCTTTTCCGAGGGGCCGAAATCCTGCAGTTCAAATTCTCAGGAGGATTGGAAACACAGGTAGTGGCCAGCAATATTGAGAACACCAACATTGGCGGTGTGTTCAACACCATCGAGATCAATCCGGAGATAAGCCTGGTGTTTCCGAAGCTGTTAGTGCCGTTCAAGCCGCAACGTGTTGTACGGTATGGCGACCCTAAGTCGACAGTCTCCATCGGATACAATTATCAGGAACGACCTGACTACACGCGTTCCATCTTCACCGCAAAATTCGGTTATCAGTGGATGCAGAGTCAGTACGCTCGGCATTACCTCAACCCGATTGAAGTCAATTTCGTCAACATCTATAACGAGTCTGATTCGTTTCTGGTAAGGATCAACAACCTTGGTGATAAGCTGTTGCGAAATACGTTCAGTCCGCACATTACCACTACTACCAACTACACCTACATATTCACGAACCAGCAGGTAACGAAAAAAGGCAATTTCAGCTATTTCAAGGCGCGCCTTGAAAGCTCAGGAAACATCCTTAGAGGAATCATGGCGGCTGCACAGGCCCCAAAGGATACCAACGATAGCTATCGTATCCTCAACATACCATTTTCGCAATACCTTAAATACGAGGTCGATTACCGAAAGTATTTTCAGGTCACAGATTTCAGTCAATTGGTATTAAGGGTAAACCATGGTATCGGACTTCCGCTGCGCAACTTAGGCGCGCTTCCTTTCGAAAGTGCCTTTTTCGGTGGTGGTGCCAATGGCATAAGGGCGTGGTCTGCCCGGTCGCTCGGACCAGGCGCCCTTCCTGATTCACTCAACCTTCTCGATCAGTTCGGAGACATCAAGTTGGAGTTCAATATTGAATACCGGTTCGATATTTACCGCTGGTTCAAAGGAGCGCTCTTTGCAGATGCGGGTAATGTTTGGCTCATTAAAAACGACAACGATCGTCCGGGCGGACTCTTCACTTTCAAGAACTTCTACAAGGAATTCGCCCTTGGAGCCGGGGTCGGTATCCGCTTGGATTTCAGTTTCTTCATCATCCGGTTCGATGTGGCCACGCCATTCCATGATCCCGGCCGTCCGGAAGACGATCGCTGGGCCATTCAGTACTTCCAATGGAAAGATGTGAATCTCAACCTCGGTATCGGTTATCCATTCTGACCTGTGTGCTCATCACAGTTCGGGTTCACGGTTTGAGAAATTCTTAGATTTGCACGCTCAAAAACAAGAAGAATGACCTACGATAAGATTGCAGAATTACTTGGAGATAGCGCAGACTCACTGCTCAACCACAAAAGCACAACCATACCTAAGGAGATGTTCACGCTGCCAGGTGGAGATTTCGTTGGACGTGTGTTTTCCGATTCCAATAGAAGCAATCAGGTTCTAGGAAGTTTACAGTCTATTTACGGACACGGTCGCTTGGCCGGAACCGGATACGTATCCATTTTGCCGGTTGATCAAGGCATTGAGCACTCTGCGGCTGCAAGTTTTGCTCCCAACCCGATCTATTTTGATCCGGAGAATATTGTGAAGTTGGCCATTGAAGGTGGTTGCAACGCTGTGGCTTCAACCTACGGAGTGCTGGCCGCATGTTCAAGAAAATATGCGCACCAGATCCCGTTCATCGTCAAGATCAATCATAATGAGTTGATGACCTACCCGAACACTTTCGATCAGATCATGTTCGGTGACATCAAGAACGCTTGGAATATGGGAGCCAAAGCGGTGGGAGCCACCATCTATTTCGGCTCGCAGGAAAGCGACCGTCAGATACAGGAAGTTGCTGAGGCGTTTGAATATGCACACGAACTAGGGATGGCCACCGTGCTATGGTGCTACCTGCGAAACAACGGTTTCAAGAAGGATGGTGTAGATTACCACACGGCAGCAGACCTTACCGGACAGGCAAATCATATCGGAGTAACCATTCAGGCAGACATCATCAAGCAGAAGCTGCCAACCAATAACGGAGGTTTCAATGCCATCGGTTTCGGTAAGACGCATCCCGATGTGTACAGCAAATTGACATCTGACAACCCTATTGACCTGTGCCGTTATCAAGCCGCCAACTGTTACATGGGTAAGATCGGACTTATCAACTCAGGTGGAGAATCCAAAGGGGCAGGTGACCTTGCAGAAGCGGTAGAGACTGCCGTTATCAATAAGCGGGCTGGTGGACACGGTCTTATCTCCGGTAGAAAAGCATTCCAAAAGCCGATGAACGTGGGCGTTGATCTTTTGAATGCCATTCAGGATGTGTATCTTGAGGAGAAGATCACGATCGCTTGATCGGATTCGTCTTGCTTCCTATGGATCGTTCGTTCAGTTCTAACGGTTCCCGTTGCAGAAAAACCTGAAGATCAGGTACTTTTAATAAATGATTTCTAATTCTTCATTCCAATAAGGATGAGCTGGTTCAAACGCATTAAAGGGGGAATTACCACTTCTACCAAAGAGAAGAAGGAAACGCCCGAAGGTCTTTGGGTCAAATGCCCAGGCAAAGAATGCGGGGCCATTATCACCACCGCAGACAACGAAGAGAATCTGTGGGTTTGCGCCAGTTGTGGCCACCATCAGAAGATAGGGTCAAGAGAATACTTCCATATCCTTTTCGATGATGGTCATTTTGAGATCTTCAATGAGCATCTCACCTCTGCCGACCCGCTGGGTTTTACAGACAGCAAGCCATATGTTAAGCGACTGAAGGAAACCGCTGAGAAGACCAAGCTCAACGATGCCATCCGTACAGCCATTGGAAAGATGGAAGGGGAGAAGATCGTGATCGCTTGCATGGATTTCACGTTCATAGGCGGGTCCATGGGGTCGGTGGTAGGAGAGAAGATAGCCCGTGCGGTGGATAAGTGCCTCGAAGAAAACGTTCCGTTGCTCATCATTTCAAAATCAGGTGGGGCAAGAATGATGGAAGCAGCTTTCAGTCTGATGCAACTTGCAAAGACCTCGGCCAAATTGGCACAACTGGCCAATGCCAAGATCCCATACATCTCATTGCTTACCGACCCGACCACAGGTGGTGTTACCGCTTCGTATGCCATGCTTGGCGACCTGAACGTGGCCGAACCCGGTGCGCTCATCGGTTTTGCAGGCCCACGGGTTATTAAGGAGACCATCGGTAAAGAACTTCCCGAAGGGTTTCAAACATCTGAATTCGTACTGGAGCACGGGTTTCTTGATATGATCATTGAAAGGAAGGACCTGAAGGTGAAGCTGGCGCAGGTGCTGAAGTTGTTGCGAGAGTGACCTTTCTGCTACGCGCAACGATGATTCTAACGCCTCTTGAGGTGCATTGATAGGGCGAAATCGGAACCACAGAGAAAAAGTTCTGCAAAAACTTGCATTCCAATGGATTGTAGAACTAAAACCGTTTACTATCTTTGCGCCTCGAATTTTTGACGACTAATAAAGAAGCAGATGTATTTGACATCAGAAGTAAAGAAAGAGATTTTTAAAAAGCACGGTGGTTCTGAAACGAACACTGGCAGCACAGAAGGACAGATCGCTTTGTTCTCTCACCGCATCAATCATCTCACAGAGCACTTGAAAAAGAACCGAAAGGATTTCGGTACCCAGAAAGCGCTTCTTGACCTTGTAGGAAAAAGAAGAAGCCTGTTGACGTACTTGAAGAACCAGGATATTGAGAAATATCGTGCGTTGATCAAGGAACTCGACCTTAGAAAGTAATCATATCGATAAGGATAAGTTGAAAAGGCAATTGTATGATTGCCTTTTCGCGTATTTAGACGTTTGGTTTCAGAGGACAGAAAACAGATAGAAAAGAAAAATAAATAGACGTAAATAAAGAGGACAAAATGAAAGCTCCAGAAGCAATTAAAACAACAATTGATGTAGGTAATGGCGTACCCGTTACCATTGAAACAGGTCGTTTGGCCAAGCAGGCCGATGGCGCTGTGATCGTAAGAGCAGGAAACTGCATGTTAATGGCAACCGTTGTATCGATGGTTGGCGCAAGAGAAGGAACAGACTTCCTACCACTATCGGTAGACTATCAGGAAAAATATGCCGCTGCCGGAAAATTCCCAGGCGGATTCTTTAAAAGAGAAGCACGACCATCTACCGCAGAGATCTTGGTTTGCCGATTGGTTGACCGTGCTTTGCGTCCGATGTTCCCATCAGATTATCACTCAGAAACTCAGGTCATCATCAACCTCATCTCACACGATGAGAACGTGATGCCCGATGCATTGGCCGGATTGGCTGCAAGTGCTGCCATTTCCATTTCAGATATTCCTTTCGGAGGACCTATCTCTGAAGTAAGAGTTGCGTTGATCGATGGCAAATTCATTGTGAATCCATCTAAAGCCGCACTTGCAACTGCCGATATGGACATGATGATCGCTGGTACAGCATCAGACATTACCATGGTGGAAGGTGAGATGAACGAATGTTCTGAAGACCAGATGCTAGAAGCGATCAAAGTGGGTCACGAGGCCATCAAGATTCAGATCCAAGGACAATTGGACCTTGCTGCTCAGGTAGAGAAATCGAAAGTAAAGCGTGAGTATTCACACGAGACCAACGATGAGGCATTCAAGCAGAAGGTATATGATTTCTGCTATCCGTTGGTGTATGAAATGGCGAAATCAGGCTCTGCAAAGCAGGAACGTTCTGATAAGCTGAATGAGATAAAAGAAGCATTCATTGCCACTCTATCTGAAGAAGAGCAGGAGTTGCTTCCATTGCTGGGTGGGTATTTCAAGTATGCACAGAAGCGTGCCGTTCGAGATTGCATCCTTACGGAAAGAGTCCGTTTGGACGGTCGGAAAACAGATGAGGTTAGAGGTATCTGGTCAGAGGTGGATTACATTCCTTCTGCACATGGTTCTTCCATCTTCACAAGAGGTGAAACACAGTCGTTGACAACTGTTACACTTGGTGGAAAATTGGATGAGCAGCGCGTTGATAGCGTTACACACGAAGGTTTCGATAATTTCTACCTGCACTACAATTTCCCTCCATATTCAACAGGCGAAGCCAAATTCCTGAGAGGAGTTGGACGTAGAGAGATCGGACACGGAAACCTGGCGGAGAGAGCGCTGAAAAAGGCATTGCCAAAGGATAATGCCTATACCGTACGTGTGGTTTCAGAGATTCTAGAATCGAACGGTTCATCTTCCATGGCAACGGTTTGCGCAGGTTCTCTTGCGTTGATGGATGCCGGTGTGAAGATCAAAGGTGGTGTTTCCGGTATCGCCATGGGACTTATCTACGATGAAGGAAAATATGCTATCCTTTCTGATATCCTTGGAGATGAGGATTTCTTGGGAGACATGGACTTCAAAGTAGCTGGTACCAAAGATGGTATCACAGCTGTTCAGATGGACATGAAAGTGGATGGACTTCCATACGAAGTTCTTGCTGAGGCATTGAACCAAGCAAAGGAAGGACGTCTTCACATCTTGAACGAGATGAACAAGACCATTTCTGAAGCGAAGCCAGACTTCAAGCCACATGCACCACGAATCGTAGCCATGGTCATTCCTAAGGATATGATCGGAGCGGTGATCGGACCTGGAGGTAAGATCATTCAGGAAATGCAAGCCGTTACCGGTGCTACCATCAACATCGAAGAGATCGATGGCATGGGACATATCCAGATCATGGGAACAAACAAGGAGTCTGTTGAGGGAGCTGTAAGCCGAATCAAAGCGATCACTGCTGTTCCTGAGGTTGGCGAAGTTTACACAGGTCGTGTAAAGAACATCATGCCATTCGGAGCATTCGTAGAGATCATGCCAGGTAAGGACGGTCTACTTCATATCTCCGAAATTGAGCACAGAAGACTTGAAAAAGTGGAAGATGCGCTCAAAGAAGGCGATCAGGTGGAAGTGAAACTCATTGCAGTTGATGAGAAGACAGGAAAATTGAAGCTTTCAAGAAAGGTTCTGCTTCCTAAGCCAGAAAAGAACGAAGCGTAATTAACGCTGTCTGTTGATATTGAAGCCCCGTTTACTTTTAGTGGACGGGGCTTTTGCGTAGAACACCGGAATTGCAATAAACCTTACCTTTGAAAGGTTATCGCTATAAATAGGGCGTCATGACCAGAAACACGCTAATTGAAAGAAGCCCCAACGTCATGTCCGGAAAGCCTATTATCAAAGGTACACGGATTACCGTGGAGCATGTTATACGTAAATTTGCCAGTGGTTATTCCGTTTCCGATCTCTTGCAAAGCTACCCGAACTTGACGATTGAACAGGTTTTAGCCGCATTTTCATATGCAGCTGACATGATTGCAAACGAAGAGATCATTGAGGCTGCTTGATCATTCTGAGGATAAGGACTTTGGTGCGCTTGTATTTGCACATGGAATCGTAGGCGTAGCGGTTGTGTTCTTACGCTTTCATAAAGCTGAAGTTGAAGAGATCAAACGAAGACTACTTGTAGTTTTAACCGACTATTATCCTAAGGAGGAAAAATATTTCATCACCATCACAAGCCATAAAACCCGACTTACCAAGCTTTAACTTTATATATCACTAAATGCCAATCATAGCACCATCCCTTTTAGCCGCAGATTTTACCCGTTTGGGTGAAGAAATTGAAATGATCAATAGGAGTGAGGCCGATTGGCTTCATGTGGATGTGATGGATGGCGTTTTTGTTCCGAACATCTCCTTTGGCGAGCCGGTGATGAAACCACTGAAGAAAATATGCACCAAGACCTTTGATGTGCACTTGATGATCGTTGACCCAGACAGATACCTGCAATACTTCAAAGATTGCGGGGCTGATATTCTAACGGTGCACTACGAAGCATGCACCCACCTTCATAGAACCATAAGTGCTATCAAAGAGCTTGGAATGAAAGCAGGTGTTTCGCTCAACCCGCATACTTCAGTTTCGCTGTTGGAGGATGTACTGGCGGATCTTGACCTTGTATTGATCATGTCGGTGAATCCAGGCTTTGGCGGGCAGAAATTCATTGCCAATACCTACGCAAAAGTGCGCAGTTTGAAAGCCATGGCCGACAGACTCAATCCTGAACTGATCATTGAAGTGGATGGTGGGGTGAACTTGGATAATGCACCGAAACTGGTCGAAGCCGGGGCCAACGCGTTGGTTGCTGGCAACGCTGTTTTTAAAGCGGAGAAACCAGAAGCTGTTATTGCCGGGTTGAAGAAGGCTTAGTCCATCTTCGGTCATCACGAGTGAGGTACTAGTGCGGCAATCTCATACTTACTTGCGGGATTTCTTCATCGCGTACGCAATGACCGTCAGCTATTTCCCATCAACGTAATCTTGCAGATAGCTGAAATTCTGCGTCAGTTTTCCTTCCTGGGCAATTGTAGCACGTTCAAGTATCTTATCGGGGTCGTTTCCTAAGAACAAAGGAATGATCTTGTCAATAAGGTCCTGACCAAATCCTTCCGAAGCGTCTTTCGGTACTTCGCACGGAAGATTGTCAACTGCCATTATCGTAATGCTGTTTTCGGTATAAGGCTCCGCTTCTTGGCCAGTTGTTCTATCGTATCCGTAGATAGGATCGGCAATGGTTGACGGACGAATGGTGGTAGGTACAGAACCTTTTATATCGCAGGTAATGTCTGCTATCACCTTCACTTTGAAATCTTCAGACCGTACATCTTCCTCCGTGAAGAAATGGGCCGATCGGTTATCCCAAAAGTGAGCTGATATGAAGATGTCGGCCACTTCGGTGAATTTGGAAAACGTATTCTCCCAAATAGTGCTGTCTTTCACAAACTCGGCAAAATCCTTGGGAGGTTTCCCATCCTTTTCGTGATAATCCAGAATATCGGCATTGCAATAAACAGGAACGTCAAATTCACGCTCAAGGAATTCCGGAATAGAGACCTCACGGATTCCCGCGGCATTCAAGGTTTCCTTTGCTCCATTGGCGACTTTTCCGCCACCGGAAATGATGATCTTGGTGTTGGAGAGTTTGATCTTCTTCATTTCTCTGCCCATCTCCTTCATGTCAGAACAGAGATGAGCCGGCTTCAACTCGAATGAATTGTAGCGCTTTCCGTGGGCTATGAGCGCGTTGTAGGCGCCCACAATACCAGCGTAGCGACCAAATCCAAGAACACGGAAACCGTTGGAGTAGGTGAGCGTTTCGTAATCGATAAGGCGCACTTTCCTCTTCAATACTTCTTGAAGCAGGTCACGGTTGTACGGTTGCTTTTTGATCGTGTGTGAGAAGAAGAGCATGGTTTTCCCATCAGCAAGCATGTCGTACTTCACTTCTTTCACTCCGAAGATCACATCACAGTCTTTCACCGAGTCCACCAACTCCAGTCCCGCATGGGCATATTCCTCATCAGAAAAACAACGGATAGGACTGCGCTGAACACTGATTTCCAGTTCCGGGTAAGTTTTCAGCAAATAGGCGCAATGGGCTGGAGTTAAAGCCACTCGTTTGTCTGGTGGCGTTTTCCCTTCTTTAATGATTCCGATCTTCATCTCGCTAATGTAGTAACCTTGCTAAA
>JBFHEW010000016.1:0-13573 GCA_041583955.1 Bacteroidia bacterium
CGATAAAGCGTCTGTTTTTCCATCGAAAGGAGAAGCTCGGAAGATGATACAAGGAAATGGTGTTTCCATCAATCAGAACAAGGTTTCATCTGTCGACCTGTCCGTTGATTCGTCTTTCCTCATCTCAGGAAAGTACATCCTCGCGCAGCGTGGAAAGAAGAATTACTTCTTGATAAAGGCTGTGTAGGGGCGTATTGCCATAGGCCCTTACCACTGGTTGTTGAGGGCATCATCTATAAGGGTTTGCCGCGGCAAAACCCTACGAAACCATCAAATTACAACCACGGACTTCGGCATCGTCAATTCTACCAAGTACTTCAAACGAGTGGTCCTGATGGATGTGGGCCAGATCCTGCGTGGCAATGAACGGACAGCTATGCATATTGGCCAGGTCGATAACATTCAAAGCACCCTTGCCACGTTCATTCACGCTTAGAGGATCGGTGGCTTCACGGACATAGACCCGCATCCATGGCGGTGTTCTGAAAATGCCGTGTCCTAACGAATAAGCTTGGCTCAATAGTTCGGTCATCCCGTATTCGCTGGCTATGGTTTCCATCCCAAAAGCAGAAGAAAGGATGTGGTGTACCTCTTCGCGCGGCATTTCTCTCCGCCTGCCTTTCATGCCGCCTGTTTCCAGAATCGTACAGTGTTTGAGTGGTTGTGCGTGTTTTTCGGCCAGATCAAGCAAAGCAAAGGTGACTCCGATCAACAGGGTCTTTACTCCCTTCTTCGAATTCTTCTTGAGCACCTTTGAAAGAGTAGTGAGCCTATCGAGGTAGAATCCGTTGTCTGCATGACCGCTCTTTTTCATCAGCTTCTGGGTCATATACACCAACGATGAATTGGAGCGCTCCAAATAGGAGGGAAGCAGAGCCAGAATGCAATAATCCTCTGGCGTACCGAAGAACTGGTCGAAGCATTGGAAAAGACTTTGGTCGTACACCGCCAGGTCGGCCACCAGGTGCTGACTGCGCTCCATTCCCGTGGTTCCGCTGCTCAGGAAAACAGCTTCGGGTGGAGCGTTGAATACACCGACCTGATGACGTTTGAAAAGCGAGATCGGCAGAAACGGGATGTCGGTTATCTGCGTTACTTCATTCACATCAACTTTCAGGTGTCCAATAAAATCGCGGTACGTCTCGTTCTTAGTGGCGTGATGGCGGAACAACTCCAATGCGATCTGTTCGAACAACACATCGTTGTGTTCGTTCATGGAAAAGATGCGGTCCGATATTGGTAGTGTCTTCGCGTTCATGCCGGGTTTGCCGGGCGCTAAATTGCCTAATTTTGAGTTATGAGAAACGGATTGCTGTTTGTGTTGGTTGTTGTGGGGTTGAGTGCATGCCTCAAGCGGGTTGATTATCCGAGCAGACCACAGATCGAGTTCATTGGATTCTACCCTAACCCCGCTGCAGTGAGTGCAGCAGATTCGTTGGGAGCTGTAAGGTTCAGTTTTACTGATGGTGACGGTGATCTGGGACTTGATGCAGGAGATACGATGGGCGTATTTGCCCAGGGACAGCCATACAATTACAACCTTTTCATCCACTATTTTGAAAAACAGAACGGTGTTTTTGTGGAGGTTGTGCCCCCGTTCCCGTTCCATGTAAGATTCAAACGACTCACCTCAGAAGGTGGTGATGGCGAGTTGGAAGGGGAGATGCAGGTTGGTGTGACAGCCAGGCCGGGAACGCCTTACGACACGGTCAGATATGAAATGTATATCGTAGACCGAGCGCTGCAACACAGCGATACGCTGGTCACTTCGGATATCATTCTGCCCTAGTATTAGGGGCGGTCAGGTGGTCACTTCGTCTTCAAGATCGAGATGGTCGCCTCTCAGTGCCTGCGAAATATGGATCACGTTGTCGCCCATCTTCTCGTAGCCACTTATCAGGTCCATGTAGATGAGGCCGGCCTCTAGGCTCACCTTGCCCTTTTCAATCCGTCTGAAGTTCTTGGCTCTGTATTTATCGCGCTTGGTGTTCAGTGCCTTCTCAATCTCCACGGCCTGTTCAAGACGAATATCCTCCGCGTCCATCGGAATGGTCTTCATCATCAACTTCATGCCTTGGATCACGAGGTCACGCATTTCACGCAGATCGATCCGGTGGTTTTCCTCAAACCAGATCTTCTTATTGATCTTCTGCTCCACCGAACGCGACATCTGATAGTAGATGTCTCCGATCGACTCCATGTGGTTCACAACAGAAAGGAACGATTGCACACGCCTTGAACTTTCGTTCGAAAGCTCTGAGCGCGAAAGTTCCATCAGGAATTCCCCCACCTTCAATTCAATAAGGTCGGTGTGCTCTTCGTACTCCTTCAGTTTCTGTATGAGTTTCTGTTGTTGTTTGAGTTCCGTTTCCTCTATCAGGTCGCTGATCTTGTTCACCCCTTTCAGGTTGAGTTTAGCGAACTTGATGATCTCATTCTCAACTTCCACCAAGGAAATTTCAGGTGTTTTCATCAGTCCACGACCAATGAACTCGAGACTGAAATCCTCATCGTCTCCTTTAGAAGGAATCACTCTGATCACCGTTTTGGCTATGAAAGGCACAAACCAGATCAGCGCCAGCACATTCAGAATATTGAATGTCGTATGGAAAATGGAAAGCGCGATCGGAATGTGCTCAGGGTTGAAACCGGCACTTTCTGGAGACGGGTACATGTTCATGAATTCTCCCATGTACCACGAAATGCCCTTAATGAAGAATGGGAACACCAAGAACATCCATGCTACTCCGAAGAAGTTGAAGATGAAATGTGCACCTGCAGCACGCTTGGCATGGACATTACCGACCAACGCAGCAAGGTTGGCGGTAATGGTGGTTCCGATGTTTTCGCCCAGCACCATGGCCGCTGCAAGTTCAAACGGTATCCAACCTTCGTAGCACATGACCAACGTAAGGGCCATGGCTGCGCTCGATGACTG
Organism: Bacteroidia bacterium; assembly: GCA_041583955.1. Taxonomy (GTDB): domain Bacteria; phylum Bacteroidota; class Bacteroidia; order UBA10329; family UBA10329; genus UBA10329. The sequence continues at coordinate 2,939 of JBFHEW010000016.1, forward strand.
AACCACCAACGTAATGATGGTTCCTACAATGATGAAAATGAAGGTGGACAGATACCCCAGATTGGCATAGTGCTTCAGAAAACTCAGGATCTCAGGATTCGATTTCAGGTCGGGGACCGCGTTTTTCAATTCATCCAATCCCATGAACAGAATGGCGAATCCGATAAGGACCTGCGCCCATGAATTGAGCCTCGTCTTTGAAGAAAAGAGTAACGGGAAACCAATGGCAATGATCGGTAATGCCAATGCCGATATCTTGACCTTGAAACCAAGAATGGAAATGAGCCAAGCGGTGATGGTGGTACCAATGTTGGCTCCCATGATGACACCGATCGATTCCACCAGACTTAGTAGTCCAGCGTTCACAAAACTCACGATCATAACGGTGGTGGCAGAGGAAGACTGGACCAAAGCGGTAACCAGAAACCCTGTGAGGAGACCCAGGAACCGGTTTGAGGTCATGGCACTCAGGATCTCGCGCATTTTAGAGCCGGCAACCTTTTGAATGCCATCGCTCATCACCTTCATTCCATAAATGAAGAAGCCTAGTGCGCCTATCAGTTGAAGTAGGTCTACGAATCCGAAGTTCATGCGCTGAATTTGGCCAAAAGTATGAATTAGAGCAAGGTCGATTATTACGCCAATGTTAACACTATGGTGAGTTTCGAGCATTGCAGAAATAATATCCATGTCAACGTGAACCTTATTGACTGTTTTGCGTAGACCGCATTCGCACGGTTCCACGGGGTCGTAATTGAAGGTCACAACGAGCAAGATCATCAGACAAGGCAAAGTCCATAGCAGTTATTTCGTTTCTCTGGCAATATTGCTAGGCCTGATCACCGTATCTGACCGTGTCGTTTCTCAGTCCATCACCATCAACCAGGCGGCCAACGCGCAACAGGTTCGGGATTATGTGCAGAACGTTCTGTTAGGTTCTTGTGTCACGGCTTCAAATGTCACGTATGTGGGGGAGCCGAATGCTGCAGGAACCTTCAATGGTTCGGGCACTACATTCGGTTTGCAGAGCGGAATCCTGCTCACATCTGGTCAGGCGATCAATGCCGAAGGTCCGGATGATGCCAACAGTGCCGGCACCGGAAACGGTCAGCCCGGTGATCCGGACCTCCGAGTCCTTGCTTCCAACTTCCAAACGTATGATGCTGCCATTCTCGAATTCGATTTTGTGCCTCAGAGCGATACGTTGAGGTTCAATTACATCTTCGGTTCGGAAGAATATCCGGAGTACGTCAATTCGGGGTACAACGATGTTTTCGGCTTTTTCATCTCAGGCCCCGGTATTGCCGGTCCGTTCACTGGTGGTGCGCAGAACATCGCCCTCATTCCCGGTACGAATCTTCCGGTTGCCATTGATAACGTGAACAACGGCTACAGTAATTCGGAACCTGCGAACGGTCCGTGTGAGAACTGTGCCTATTATGTAGACAACGCAAGCGGCCCTGCTGTTCAGTATGACGGTCATACCACAGTGCTTACAGCGCAGGTTGTGGTCACTCCATGCGAGACCTACCATATCAAAATAGCGATTGCAGATGCAGGCGATGGGGCCTTGGATTCCGGTGTTTTTCTTGAGGCAGGCAGTTTCTCTGCAAGCGGAGAGGAGGCGGTGACCATGGAGGCCGTTTCGGGCGTTTCGGGCGTTTACGAAGGTTGCGAAGTAGGCAGTTTCGTCTTCAGGCGGTTACCTGGCGCAAGCAATGCTGCGGCACTTACCGTGGGTTATTCGGTATCCGGAACCGCAACTCCTGGGGTAGACTATACGGCATTGCCTGGAACAGTGACCATTCCTGCCGGGCAGGATTCGGTTGTTGTGAACATCCAAGGGATATTGGACTATACCCCGGAAGGAACCGAAACGGTGATACTCGATCTTGCTGGTGGTGGTTGTTCATGTACCGCACCTCCATCGGTTTCAATGGCCATACTGGACAATGACACTCCGCTTTCGTTGACCACTTCCGGAACAAACACCATCTGCCTAGGAGAATCTGTCACTCTCACGGCAAACACTTCCGGAAGCATTGAGCCTTATACAAGCGGTTGGGATAATGGCCTGCCTGCCGGAAACGATGTGACAGTGGCACCAACAGAGACAACCACTTACACCTTCACGCTTACCGATGCCTGCAGTGGGCAATCGCTCAATAGCAGCGAAACGGTGTCGGTTGTAAACCCAGACTTCACTGTTGATGACGATCAACAGTGTTTCAATGGCAATGCGTTCGCCTTTATGAACACGGGAGCATCGGGTGGGACGGTGACCCATTTTTGGGATTTCGGTGATGGCAACTCATCAACGTTGGAAAATCCGAATCATTCTTACACATCGGCCGGAAACTACACGGTCCGACACGATGTGATCTATACGGCATCGGGCTGCACGGCCTCTGCCGATGCCTCCATCATGGTGTATGAAGAACCTTCGGCCGTCATATTACTGAACAGTAACGTGTCGTGCGTGGGTGGTTCTGATGGCGAATTGGGTTCCTTCATTGTGGGAGGTACAGCTCCTTACACGTATCTGTGGAGTCCGAATGGACAGACGACATCCACCATCTCCAACCTTACCGTTGGCAACTATTCATTGACTTTGACCGATGCGAACGGCTGCACCGATTTCGTGAATGGAACCGTCATTCAGGAGGATACTGAATTGCCCAATGCCATCTGTCAGGATGCTACCGTGCAGCTGAATGCAAGCGGCACGGCAACCATTTCTGCCACAGTGATAGACAATGGCAGTACCGACAATTGCGGCATTGCTTCGTTGGTGGTCTCTCCAAATGCTTTCAGTTGTGCCGAACTAGGACAGAACCCTGTGGTACTTACCGTTACGGATGTGAATGGAAACCAAAGCTCGTGCAATGCCACGGTGACCGTTGTCGATAATGTTCCGCCTACTGCCATCTGCCAAGACCTGACCGTTACGTTGGACGGGTCTGGAAATGCGTCCATCACCGCCTCGCAGGTTGATAATGGCTCCTCAGACAACTGCGCAATCCAAAGCATTACCTTGAGCAATGATTCCTTCACGTGTGCTGACCTTCCCTCGGCAACGGTTACACTTACGGTGACGGACGCTGCTGGCAATACGTCAACATGTTCTTCCACCGTCACTATCTTGGAAGATGAGGATCCGGTTGCCATCTGTCAGGATGTGGTGGTCGATCTTGATCCAACAGGGAATGTTACGGTCTCCGGAGCACAGCTCGGTTCGGGCTCCACGGATAACTGTGCTGTTGCCAATATTTCGGTGAACCCGGCAGCTTTCAACTGTTCAGACATCGGTGCCAATGCGGTTACCGTTACGGTAACAGATGTAGGCGGAAACACTGCCAGTTGCAATGCAACCGTCACCGTGGCGGATAACCTTCCGCCTGATGCCTTCTGCCAGGACATTACCATTCAGCTTGATGCCAATGGCAACGCCAGCATTGGGGCAAGTGATGTTGATAATGGAAGCAGCGACAATTGTGGCATTGAACAGCTTTCGGTTTCTCCTGATTCATTCACGTGTGCCGACATTGGCCCGAACACGGTTACGTTGAGCGTTTTGGATGTGAATGGTCTCAGCTCTGATTGTAATGCCACCGTTACCGTAGAAGACGCGTTGGGACCAATTGCCATCTGTCAGGATATCACGGTTGCGTTGGATTCCAATGGTACAGCCAGCATTGTGGCCGCGCAGATCGATAACGGCTCTACCGATAACTGCAGCGGATCGCTGACACTTTCCATCACACCGAATTCGTTCGATTGTACCGATAGCGCTCCGGGTCAGGTGGAACTTACCGTGACAGATCCGGCAGGCAATGCATCAACCTGCACTGCAACGGTGACGTTGGTTGAGAACACACCTCCAACGGCCATCTGCCAAGACATAACCGTTCAGCTTGATGCAAGTGGTAGCGTCACCATCGTTGGTGCTGATGTGGATGGCGGATCGTTCGACAATTGTGGTATTGCCGTGTTGGATGTCGATCCATCTACCTTTGATTGTAGCAGCATTGGCGATAATACGGTGACGCTTACAGTGAGCGATGCCAACGGAAACAGCGCCTCTTGCACGGCCATTGTCACTGTAGAAGAAACTGTGGCGCCAACTGCCGTGTGTGAAGACGTCACCGTTCAATTGGACGGTAACGGAAACGCCACGGTCACTGCTGCAGATGTGGATGCAGGAAGCAGTGACAACTGTGCCATTCAGAGTATTGCAGTGAGCCCTAACATGTTCGATTGCACCAATTTAGGCAGCGTTACGGTGACACTCACGGTAACAGACGTCAACAGTCTTGTCGCCACCTGCACGGCAGTTGTAACGGTAGAAGATGCAACACCTCCTTCCGCCATTTGTCAGGACGTAGTGGTTCAGTTGGACGCTTCTGGCAGCGCGGTGGTCACTGCTGCACAGGTCGATGATAACAGCACGGACAACTGTGCCATTGTTGATATTTCTTTGACTCCCAGCTCCTTCAATTGTACAGATGTTGGAACAAACCAAGCGGTGCTAACGGTTACGGATGCCAGCGGGAACAGCTCAAACTGTACCTCAACGATTACGGTTGAGGAAGGCGTGTCTCCAACTGCTCAATGCCGGAATGTGACTGTTCAGTTGGATGCTTCTGGCGCTGCCAGTATAGTTGCAGCGGATGTGGATAACGGGTCATCTGACAACTGTGGAATAGTTGACCTCACGGTGAACCCATCAACTTTTGATTGTACCGATCTAGGCGCCAATACGGTTGTACTCACGGCCACAGATGCAAGCGGAAACTCAGATTCCTGCACGGCCATTGTCACTGTTGAAGACAACGTTGATCCTTCGGCAATTTGCCAAGATGTTTCCATTCAGTTGAATGCCACAGGAAATGCCACCATTGAGGCAACGGATGTGAATGCCGGCAGCACCGATAACTGCGCGATAACCGACCTTTCCATCGCTCCAAGCTCGCTCACGTGTTCCGATCTTGGACAGACCACGGTTACACTCACCGTTTCTGATGCCAGTGGGAACACGTCTTTTTGTACGGCAGTTGTGTCGGTTGAGGATAATGTTGCGCCAACAGCAATATGCGAGGACATTTCAGTGACACTTGATGCAAACGGAAACGCCACGATCATCGCTTCTCAGATCGATAACGGTTCCAATGATGCATGCGGTATTGCATCGCTGAGTCTGGATAATACCTCGTTCGGGTGCTCAGATATCGGCTCGAACAGCGTTGAGTTGACCGTTGAGGACAACAGTGGAAACAGTTCCACCTGCTCAGCTACCGTTCTGGTTGAGGACACCATCGACCCGAACGCTTCCTGTCAGAATGCCACGATCTATCTGAGCGAGGATGGTTCTGCATTGCTCGATCCGGCCTCGGTCGACAATGGTTCTTCTGACAATTGTGCCATTGATTCCTACTCACTTTCGCAAAGCGGATTTTTCTGTGCCGATCTGGGCCAATCGATTGTGACCTTGACCGTGGCTGATGCCAGTGGCAATACGGATGATTGCATTGCGGTGATAACTGTTCTCGACACGGTCTCACCGGTCATCAATGCCTGCCCATCGGACATCATTGTGGTGCCAGATAGTTCGGAGTGCTCGCCCGTTGTAACGTGGGTAGAGCCAACCAGCACCGATAATTGCACCGTTACGCTGACCAGCAATTTCTCTTCGGGAGACAATTTTCCTGTGGGAACAACCACAGTGATCTACAACGCCCAGGACCCATCAGGAAACAGTGCTTCCTGCAGCTTTACCGTTACGGTCGATCCGACTCCAATGGTCGTAAGTGTCAGTTCCCCAATCGGTGCGTGTGGTCACAACATCAGTTGCCATGGAGCAGAGAATGGCCAAGCAACGGCATCCGTTTCGGGTGGGTGTCTGCCGTACAGCTATCTCTGGTCAAACAACCAGACAGACCAGACCGCACAGGGATTGGGTGCTGGCGAATACATCGTTGTCGTAACCGATGCCAATGGCATACAAGCCACAGACACCATCGTTCTTACAGAACCGGAACCGCTTGCAACCGATAGTCTGGAATCGCCCCGTTTTGTGGGTGGAACCAACGTGTCATGTGCAGGTTCGGCAGATGGCGCCATCGATATTCATGTGGTAGGCGGTGCCGATTGCGAGAATTACGGTTTTTTCTGGACAGGTGAGAATGGTTTTTCATCGACAGATGAAGATCTTACTGGGCTCGAGGCTGGAACGTATCTCGTTACGGTTACCGATGCGAACGGCTGTATTCATCAGGACAGCATTTCTCTCACCCAACCTGAGCCATTGAACGTGCAATCGTTTCCGAATACCTACAACGGATTCAACGTTTCCTGTTTCGGTTCCACCGATGGGTTCATCAATCTGGAGGTTTCCGCAGGCAACGCACCGTATTCCTACCAGTGGAGTAATGGCGAAACATCGCAGGACATCGGGTCACTGGCGGCTGGAACCTACACCGTGACAGTGGTGGATCAGAATGGTTGTGAAACCACCGAAAGTCTTGTGCTGACGGAACCTTCAGCGATCGACCTGACCCCGACCGATACCATTATCGTGAATTGTGGCGGAGAGCAGAACGGGCAGTTTGTAGTTCAGACCACAGGAGGCGTTCCGGCTTACTCTTATCTCTGGTCAAACGGAGATACGGATGCGATTCTGAATGGGGTCGGAGCAGGTGTCTACCAAGTGACGGTCACCGATATCAACGGCTGTCAGGATACCCTTGAATTGGAGATGACCGAGCCTGCGCCACTCGCTGTGGCGGTGCTTCAGGTAACGGATGCCCTTTGTTTCGGTGATGATGATGGCTCTGCCACGATCGATGCCTCTGGAGGTGTTTCGCCATACAATTACAATTGGATATCCATTGGTCAGAATACGCAAACTGCAACCGGACTTTCTGCCGGGCAATACATCTACGAAGTAACAGATGCCAACGGCTGCACGGATTCTGATACCGTTGAGATCGCACAGCCGGATCAGATCGTTCTGGTTACTTCGAACGATACGACCATTTGCCAGGGAACAGTGGCTTCATTATCTGCTGAAGCGAGTGGGGGTGGAGGTGTGTACCTCATCACTTGGGAGAACGGTCAAGGATTTGGAACTACGTACGATTCTTACTTCACGCAGGTGACCAACGTATCCGTAACAGCGGTAGACCAGAATGGCTGCGAATCCGTTCCGAATTCCGTGATCGTTTCAACTTTTGCACCGGTTGTTGCTGATTTTGAAGAGACGATCGTGGATGCATGCACATTTCCGGTAGTGGTTGATTTTGAGAATAATAGCACCAATGCCATCGGCTATGATTGGAATTTCGGTAATGGGGCTTTTTCCGGTGACGAATCACCTACAACATCGTTCGATACCGCTCAGGCATACCATATTGTTCTCGTGGCACTATCGCCTGATGGCTGCACAGATACAACTGTCCGACCTATTACCATAGACCCACTCCCTCAGGCAGGATTTGCCATCCCGAATCCGGAAGGCTGCTACCCGATCATGGTGGGCATGTTCAACCAGAGCAGTCCGGTGGTTTCCTACCAATGGGATTTCGGAGATGGCGAGACCAGCACGCAGTCCAGTCCATATCACTTTTACGAAGAGCCAGGGCATTATGATGTTACCCTCATTGTCACTGACGCGAACGGTTGCATGGATACACTGATAGTGGATTCGGCCGTGTTTGCATATCCACGTCCAACGGCTGCGTTTACGCCCATTCCGCTTGGCAACGAAGAAGGAAGTGATTACTTCTTCAGCAACGGCTCCACGGGAGCCAACGATTACCTCTGGTCATTCGGAAATGGTACGCTCTCTGAATTAGTCGAGCCCACTTACGATTACCCAGAGCACGGAGCTTACCAGATCATTCTCCGGGCCTACAATGAATATGGATGTTTGGATACCGCAATGGCTGATATCTACATTGAGCTCGTTTCGGGCCTTTTCGTACCCAATGCTGTGGCAATCGGTGAGATCGGAGGCGCAGGTGGTTTCCTTCCCAAGGGAACAGGCATCAAGGAATACCATGCTTGGGTGTTTGATAAATGGGGTAACATGATATGGGAATCCACGGAGTTGGTCGATGGTCAGCCCTCTCAGGCGTGGGATGGCACGTACCGAGGGCAATACGTGCCGCAAGGGGCGTATGTATGGAAAGTGAATGCCACTTTCAAGGATGGAGTAGTATGGGAAGGCGCGCAGCAACCGAATGGTCAACGCAGGAACACAGGCTCCGTCACTGTGCTGTACTAATAGACGAATAACCATCATTTCACGACAGGCGACAAGGCCAGTTTAATTTCAGCCGCAGGTGTCTGAGCCTGATCACCCTTTCTTTCTGACCCGTTGCATTCTTGCCATAACCTTTTAGCTTTTGAAGCGTAGAAGCCACTTCCGAATGGAGTATCTTTTTTAAGATTCCGAATTGTTTTTGAATGAAAGAAGCCATTTCTAGTCAGTATTCCGTGGTAAAACAACTCTCGATGAAATGGGTATTCCTCGTCCTTGCTGTACTCGTTGGCTACGGGATGTCCACTGCTCAAACATCCGTTTGTAATTCATCAACACCTACCTATACGATCGACTTCACGGGCTCCCCTTCAGGGTCGTTTACAACACCTGCGATCCAACGGGACGGTTCTTGTTGTGTGCCGCCTGATAACAAGTGCGTTGAGTTCATCATTACCCTGGATCCTGCTGCCGAAGGAATCATTTTCAGTATAACATCAGGCGCAATTCCTTCCGGGTCTTTGTTCTATCAGATAAACTGTGGGCCACCTCAAAATGTAGGAACCCAGATATGTTTGAGCGGGGCAGGGCCTCATAATCTTACCTTCTGTAAGCCAGGGAATAATATTAATACCTACACGGTTGAGTCTGTTCCAGCGCCTCGCGTAGAAGCAGACATCACAGTGAATGAAGGCTGCTACGGACAGTTGGTGGCCATTGGTATCGAGCCATCAACCATTGAATGGAATTCGGTAGCTCCTGGCGCTTTGGGAGATTATAATTCCCTTTTCAGTTGTACATCCGGTTGCACGAACATTGATGTCACGGCACCGGTCAATCCTCCACCATACATTGATGTGAGGGCTTGTGGAATCTTAGATAGTCCTTGTAGCAATTTCTACAGTTGCGATACTGTTCGGGTCACTTTCAACCCGACTTTAGGTGTTACAGTAGGTAATGCAAACTATTGTGCAGGCACAGGCGGTGCAACCTTAACAGCCGTGCCAGTTGGTGGTGAACCTCCTTACACTTATTCGTGGTCTAACGGGGCTACAACCCAATCGATCACGGCAACGGCCGGTACCTACACGGTGACGTTGACAGATGCTTCCAATTCCGTCTGTCTGGCTCCGATTCAGGCAACAGGCACCATCTCTCAGTTGGCTGTGCCAGTTGCTACCATCACTGGTGTTCCTCTGATCTGTTCTCCAGGAAGCACTGTTCTATCTGCTTCAAGCTCAACGGCCGGTTCGGGTTCAATAACGGGTTATCAATGGAGGTTGAACGGAACGCCCATCGTTGGTGCAACGTCTGTCAATTATACAGCCACGGCAGTAGGGAACTATTCGGTTACTGTTACAAACTCAAATGGTTGCTCAACCACCTCAGCGAATACGACCGTGTCAACGGCTGCAGCACCGACAGCTGTGATCACCGGAACGAACTCCTTCTGTTCCGGAGCCAGCACCACACTTTCTGCAGCTGGCTCCACCCCGGGCTCGGGAACAATATCAGGGTATCAATGGCAATTGGAAGGAGCGCCCATCTCAGGAGCGACCTCTTCAACGTACGTGGCAAGCGTTGGAGGAAACTACAGTGTGGTCGTAACCAATTCCAATGGCTGCTCCAGCACTTCTGCAGTAACTACAGTGACGGTGCATGCGAATCCGGTAGCGAACATTACGGGTACAGCCCTGCTTTGTTCTGGAGGAAGCAACACACTTTCCGCAGCAGCTTCTACAGCAGGTTCAGGTACGATAACGGGTTATCAGTGGAGTTTGAATGGTACTCCTATCAGTGGGGCTACTTCTTCCACTTATTCGGCTACAATGCTTGGGAATTACACGGTGCTGGTCACCAATTCGAATGGTTGTTCAACCACGTCAAGTGCATTTACTGTTTTCGATGATAATGTTCCGCCTACAGCCATCTGCCAGGACATCACTGTCTACTTGGATGGTTCTGGGAATGCATCCATCGTAGCGGCCGATGTTGATAACGGCAGCAATGACAACTGTTCGGTCACCCTTTCTGCCACGCCACTATCGTTCAGCTGCGCGAACACGGGTGCTAATACGGTCACCCTCACGGCCACGGATCCGAGCAGCAACACGGACAACTGCACGTCCACGGTGACGGTACTGGACACGGTAAGCCCAACAGCCATCTGCCAAGACATCACTGTCTACTTGGATGGTTCTGGGAACGCCAGCATCGTAGCGGCCGATGTTGATAACGGCAGCAATGACAACTGTTCGGTAACGCTCAGCGCCACACCACTTTCATTCACCTGCGCAAACACGGGAGCCAATACGGTGACGTTGACAGCCACTGACCCGAGCAGCAACACGGACAACTGCACGTCCACGGTGACG
>JBFHEW010000017.1:0-13521 GCA_041583955.1 Bacteroidia bacterium
GACCAGAAGATGCCGCAAACCAATTCGCTTCCAAGCTGAAAAGCCTCCTGCACAATGAACAGCTGAGGCAAAAGGAAGCGGACATGGCCCGTGCCCACTACGAAAACGCGTTCCGCTGGGAATGCCGGGGGGAGATGCTCGATAAGGTCTATGTGAAAGTATTGAACACTCGGCTCAAAGACCGACAACTCACCATTGACTTTGATGTTGCCTGAAACCTTCACTTCATGAAAAGCACCCGACCATACAACCATCAGAATGAAGGGAGATTGCATGCGGTGCATTTACTGAACGATTTCAGCGGAAGCCCGCTTGTTTTCAGAGAAGCCCTTATTGCCATGAAGCAAGATTACTCCAAGATCTTTCTGTACACAGCCACCCCATCTGGAAACGGCTTTCTGACCAATGTTCCAGGAATGGAAGAAAAACCACTCAACTACAGGTGGTCGTCCAATAAGTTTCTAACGCTGGTCTTCTTCCTGATAGCGCAGCTTTCCATTTTCTTCAAATTAACGCTGAGCGTTCGGAAGGATGATGTGGTCTATGTGAATACGCTCCTTCCATTCGGAGCACTTGTTGCCGGTAGGCTAAAGCAGGCCAAGGTTATCCTTCACGTGCATGAAGTTAGCCTCAAACCAGCCATACTGAAGTCGTTCTTGATCCGGGTCTCGGAGCATTGTGCAACAGAGGTCGTATTCGTTTCCAATTATGTAAGCAGTCAGTACAGCTTCAGACGGCCACAGGTAAAGGTGATCTTCAACCGACTGCCCGAAGCGTTCATCCGTAAGGCTGCCGAACACGTGGCATCATCAGGAACAGGGAATACAATTTTGATGCTCTGTTCTATGAAGGCTTACAAGGGAATACACGAATTCGTTGAAATTGCATCGAAACGCCCGTTGCTTGATTTTGAACTTGTTCTCAATGCCTCGGAGGAAGATGTGAAAAACTGGACAGAACAGAACGCAGTACCGAGCAACTGTAAGGTCTTTCCCTCTCAATCGGACACACATCCGTTTTACCAACGGGCACGAGTGGTGATGAATCTTTCGAGACCGGACGAATGGGTTGAGACCTTCGGCATGACCGTTCTGGAGGCAATGGTCTACGGATTATTCGTGATAGTTCCACCAGCAGGCGGACCGGTGGAGTTACTACAGCACTACTCGCGTGGTGTTGCCATTAACGGAAGGAACGCTGAAGCAATAGCGCAAGTTCTGGATGCCCAGTTCGGGTAAATGGTCTTACAGGTAAAAGACTCAGTTCTCAGGCTTATTAGGGTGTTGCTTTAGCCAAACCCCGCATCACAGGTGATCAAGAATCATGGATTCTCAGATGACGTTTGTTGACTGCAACCTTTACCCGAATAACGGTCACAGCACCAGTCATATGCGGGTAAACTCCTCAATGTGAATTGAACGCGAGAAGCTGATCAACCCAAGATGACCGATCGGAATCAATACTGGAATCCGATTCCATAATTTGGAAAAATGATTCCTACGCATATAGCCTAACCACTTGTATTTCAACCACATATAATATTGGAGTACTGTTAGCAATAGCATTGGAAAATGAAATTGCAATGAACAGAAAGACAAAAGTGGCGATCATAGGTACAGTAGGCTTGCCTGCCAACTACGGTGGGTTTGAAACCCTTGCACACCACTTGGTAGAGAAACTGTCCGGATCGTATGATTTTACCGTCTACTGTTCCGGCAAGAATTACCCGAAAGAGGAACGGCTGCAGAACTACAAAGGGGCGCGACTAAAATATATTCCGCTTGAGGCCAATGGCATTCAGAGTGTTGTTTACGATGCCCTGTCCATTCTTCATTCACTGCTGTACGCAGATGTATTGATGATACTGGGAGTTTCCGGAGCATTTCTGCTCCCATTCGTAAAGTTCTTCACCAACAAGAAGATCATTATTTCAATTGATGGGATAGAATGGAAACGTGCCAAGTGGAGCCGGTTGGCCAAATGGTACCTTTTCTGGGCGGAAAGTGTGGCCGTGAGATTTTCGCATGTTGACATTTCCGACAACGAATCCATTCAGGACTACACGGCCATGCGCTATGGAACCCTTAGCCGGATAATCGCTTACGGTGCAGACCATGTACTGGAAGTGAACCCCGCTAAAAAAGATCTGTTGGAATTCCCGTTTCTGAACAAACCCTTCGCATTCAAGGTGTGCCGCATCGAGCCCGAGAATAATGTGCATTCGGTTCTCGAAGCGTTCAGATTGCTTCCTACATACACCATGGTGATTGTAGGAAACTGGAACAACAGCAACTACGGAATCAGATTGAAGCAAGAATACGGACGGTACCCGAACATCATTCTGCTCGACCCGATCTACGACCAACGCAAACTGGACCTGCTGCGCGGAAACGCCTTCGTTTACATTCACGGGCATTCGGCAGGCGGAACCAACCCGTCATTGGTGGAGGCCATGTATCTCGGTTTACCGGTGTTGGCTTTTGACGTATCCTATAACAGAACAACAACCGAGCAGAAAGGGCTCTATTTCAGGACGGTGAACGACCTCACCGACCTGATAAGGAACACCCGTGTCGATTCGCTCAAACAGATCGGTGAAACCATGAAAGCCATTGCACACCGGAAGTACGTTTGGAGTAGAATTGCGCGGAAATACCATGAACTGGTGCAGGAATCCTTGTCCGTTTCGACAAAAAATTCCGTTCAACCCAATTCGACCCGATTGGACGAAGGCCTGCTTCTGAAACTGGAATTAGGACACCTTAAGAATCAACAGACGGTTTTTCAAAAACGATGATCATGAACCATACACTACACTTTTTTGCGACACCCACTGTAGCTTTTTTCTTAGCCTACGCACTTATACCAAGCATCGGTAGATTGGCGCGGAAGATCGGGCTAGTGGATAGACCGAACGCACGGAAGGTGCATCAGGCGCCTGTACCCGTCATCGGAGGAGTCTCCATATTCGTGGCAGCTATAGGTGCCATGTGCATGAATTCCGGAATGTTTCACGAATGGAAGGACTACACCGTGCTTCTAGTAGGGTCATTCATTCTGCTGGTAATGGGAATAATTGACGACAAGGTGGACCTTGGTGCCAAACTGAAACTCGTCATTCAGTTGGGTATCTCCTACTACGTGTTCTCATCAGGAATCAGAATAGAATCGCTCTTCGGGGTTTTTGGCATTCACGGACTCCCGCATCACCTGCAGTTCGTGCTAACCATGGTAGTCATTACCGGGACCGTCAATGCCTTTAATCTTACGGACGGCATTGATGGACTTGCCGCTGGATTGGCAATCATCGGCTTTGCCGTATTTGCAGTCCTTTCATTCTTCTTGGGCAAACCCACGCTCACCTTGATATTCCTGACCGTCATATTCCCATTGATGGCTTTCCTTCGGTTCAACTTAAGCAGAAGAAAGAAGGTCTTCATGGGAGATGCTGGTTCGCTGATGCTCGGATTCCTGCTTGTAGCTTCCGGTATCATGCTGATACAGGATGCTGAGGGAACCGCATTCCAGACCACATCACTACTAAGCGTGGTCGGTGTCCTCATCTTGCCTGTTTTCGATTCATTACGCGTATACCGAGCACGATTGAAAACGGGCTATAGCCCTTTCAGGGCAGATAGAACCCATCTTCATCATCTCCTTCTTTCGTTCGAACTGGAACATTACCTCGTATCTTCCACGCTTATTGGTGTTGCCATTGCTGTTCTGTTCTTCATGCTCGTAGCCGGCTTCTACTTCTCGCTTACCGTTACCCTGGCGCTGTTCGTTCTCCTGTTCGGGTCTTTCAGCAGATTAATGGCACACAATCACCAACTTCAACACTGGGACAAAAAAGTGCGCGACATGGAAGCGCACAATGGCTCATCCGTGTAGTCGGTCTTTCAATCCAATCACGAACTTTCAATCCATTAGAAATGCTTTCATCCAATCATACCAGATCACTCAGTCTTAAGCCACCGATGCAAACTTCCGATCAAAACCTTGAAAAGCCCATTCGGATACTACTGGTAGATGATGACGAATTCTTCAGAGAACTACTCACGTTCAAAATAGAAGAAAAACTGCATCAATACTCTACCGACTTGACCATTGAGGATAGGCCAGCGATCATGCATGCCTCTACCGGAAAAGAAGTGTTGGATCTGGTAAAACAGAACGAGTTCGACCTGATCCTATTGGACATAAACCTTCCAGACCATGATGGCTTCTTTGTGTGCGAACAACTGCAGAAGCATGATGAGTTGAAAACCATTCCCGTCATCTTCATTACCAGCTACTCGCACGAAGAGAGCGAGATAATCCGCAAGTGCTACGCAGTAGGTGGCAAGGAATACATTGCGAAGAACTCAAGCGATGAGGAGATCATTGCCAGAATTACAAGTCAGATAGAGATAAAACGTTCGAGAGAACGAATAGAGATCGCAAACCGGGAACTGGCCCATAAGAACAGCCAACTCAACGATAGCATCGTTTACGCTGACAGAATACAGCGGGCTCTTTTATCCTCGAAGGAACTAATGGAAGCATCATTGCCAGAACATTTTGTGTTCTATAGCCCCAAAGACGTGATAAGTGGAGACTTTTATCTCACCGTGCAGACCGAGGGGAAGACCTACGTTGCCATAGCCGACTGTACCGGTCATGGAGTGCCTGGGGCCATGATGAGTATGTTGGGCGTGGCGTTTCTGAAAGAAGTCATTTCTGGAGAGCGAAGACCCGACCTCATATTGAACAAGCTAAGAGAACGTTTGAAGCAAGAATTGAATCCGGTGGGCCTTGACATCAAAATAAATGACGGCATGGATCTGGCGCTGCTGTGCTTTGATTTTGAAACAATGACATTGACTTATGCTTCGGCATACAGACCGGTTATCATTGTACGGAACAATCAACTTTTTGAATACAAAGGCGACAGATTTTCGGTGGGCAATTATCAGCACATGGACGTACCTTTCAGTTTAGGCGAAATCAAATTGCAAAAAGACGATTGCATTTACAGCTATACCGATGGTTTTGCAGATCAGTTCGGAGGACCGCTCGATAAGAAATTCATGACCCGTAACCTAAAACAGTTGATCCTTGACAACCACACCCTTCCGATGGATTCGCAAATGGCCAAATTCGAGCAGACCTTTGTAGATTGGAAAGGAAATGCCGAACAAACAGATGACGTGCTTTTGCTAGGCATGAGGCTGTAACCATTATACTTACGCACCCTTGAAAAAATAAAACGAAAGTGCTTCAGGGAAAGCTTATTGCAAACACCGTGTTCTTACGATTGAACCGGACGCTCGGTCAGTTTTTCCGATTCGCCATCTTACGTGCATGATCCTGGAGATCGGCAACCTTATCGGATTCATCGACTATCTGATGACCGAGCATCGCCTCGAAGAGGTCTTCCATGGTAACCAGACCGATGACATTACCGAATTCATCCTTGACCATGAAAAGATGTGCTTTGCTTTTGGTCAATCGACCGAAAAAGCTGTCAAGACCAGTGACATCCGATATGGACTCCACTTCGCGCATGAGTTCTGAAAGCTTCACATCGTTCTTCCCTTGGGATGAGGCG
This sequence comes from Bacteroidia bacterium, assembly GCA_041583955.1. GTDB lineage: Bacteria > Bacteroidota > Bacteroidia > UBA10329 > UBA10329 > UBA10329. Next base: position 5,591 of record JBFHEW010000017.1, read on the forward strand.
AGGAAGATATCATCTTTCAGTACAAGCCCCACCACATCGTCTTTGTCTGCGCCATAAACGGGCACGCGCGAGTGGACCTTTGAGCCCTCCAGTGCGATGAAGTCTTCCACCGTAAGATCCTTTTGGGCCATGAAAGCGACACTTCTCGGTGTCATTATGTCCCGCACGTTCTTTTCCTGAAGCGCAAGTAGGTTCTTGATAACGGTCGATTCCGACTCGGCCAACACCCCACTCAACTCCCCCTCGAGGGTCATCTGCATGATATCAGACCGTGACAGCACCGACTTTTCCTTCTCCTTTTTCAAAGACCGCGTAATGAGTTGCGACAACCAGACCAATGGGGCCAGCACCCACATCAATACCCGAATGGTCTTGACTGTGAATGGCGAAAGCGCTTTCCAGTTATTCGCTCCGATGGTCTTCGGAATGATCTCCGAAAGGATAAGTATCGCCAAGGTCATGATCACCGCAATGATAGATTCGTAACTCATTTCGATGCCGAATACACTGAAGAAATTGGTACCGAAGACTTCGCCTGCCTTTGCTCCTACACCAATGGCTCCCACCGTATGTGCGATCGTATTGAGCGTAAGGATGGCAGAAAGCGGCCGGTCGATGTCCTCCTTGTAACTCGCCAGTAATTCACCGGTAACCGTGCCTTTGGTCTGTTGCTCCTTGATGTATCTAGGAGTGACACTTAGCAGCACGGCTTCGAGAATGGAGCAGAGGAAAGAAAAAGCAATGGACAGGACGAAGAAGAAGATTAGTGCAGTCAAATCAGCAGTTATTTGATTACGAAAATACGGTCTGTGGTTCAGAGGTCAGAGTTCCTTGTACGTATTCTTGCGGGAAATCCATCTTTTGAATTTCCATTCAGCCCATTTCGGCTTGGAACGCACGGCAGGTGTCACCTCTGCATTTGGCAAACCACCGAACCCTGTTGATCATGTTAGGATGTAGAAATAAGCCTCGGTAGCTTGTTGCGAACATTCTCTTTTCTTTGTCTAGCTCATTCCTCAAACCACATTATGAAGAAACGCCATAACATTGGAATCATCGGGTTAACAGCTCTTGGTCTTTGGATCTCTTGCACCAGCCCTTCTCCTACCATCAGCCAAGAAGAAGCAACTTCAGCCAACCTGTTCATGCAAGGTGCCGATGATTGGTTTGAGAAAGGTGATGCGACCTGGACCTTTGAGAACAGTGAACTGACCGGCAATGCCGCTTCCGGTGAAGGATTCGTCATGACGAAACAGACCTACAGGAACTTTGAGTTGAAAATGGAATTCCATCCTGACGACACCATTAACTCTGGGGTTTTCATCCGATGCGGAGAACATCTCATCAATGACACGAACTGCTATGAGATCAATATTTGGGATAGGAGACCGGAGCAGAATTATCGCACCGGAGCCATTGTAAGCAAAGCCGAACCATTGGTGCATATGGAAACCATTGACCGTTGGAATACCTACCGGATCAAATGCGAAGATGACCACCTTCTGGTTTGGCTCAACGATACGTTGACTGCAGATTTCCACGACACTTCATTCATTGAAGGGCACATCGGACTGCAGGCACATGGTGCGGGTCAGATCAGATTTCGGAATGTAACGATCACGAGTCTGGATTGAACCTCGCGCGGCTCATCATATCAGCTTGCTGTCTCACGCTTTTTGGCTGCGCACAGCAGGAACAGGCAAAAACGCTCCGGCTGGCGCATGGTCTGGATGTGGCGCATCCGATTCACAAGGCTTTTGAGTTCATGGCCGAACAGTTGGCCAAGCAGTCCGATGGAAAACTCACCATAGAGATCTACCCGAGCGGACAACTTGGAGCAGAGCGCGAAACGCTCGAATTGCTTCAGATCGGCAGCGTGGATATGACCAAGGTTTCGAGCGCTGTGCTGGAGGGATTTGCTCCGGAATACAAGGTGTTCGGGTTGCCTTATCTTTTTCAGGATCGCGAACATGCCTTCCGTGTACTTGATGGTCCGGTGGGCGATCGGCTGCTGGCAGCGCCCGAAGAGTTCTGGCTACATGGTCTGTGTTTTTACGATGCTGGGGCCCGAAGTTTCTACACCACCCATCATCAGACAGAATCTCCAGATGATATCAAAGGATTGAAGATCCGTGTGATGAAAAGCGTTCAGGCAGTGAACCTCGTGAACGGACTCGGAGCTTCGGCCACGCCCATTTCATGGGGCGAGCTATACACAGCCTTGCAAAGTGGCGTGGTGGATGGAGCGGAGAACAATCCGCCAAGTTTCTATTCTTCGCGTCATTATGAGATATGCAAATACTACTCGCTCAACGAACACACGCGCGTTCCCGATGTGCTGCTTGTCAGTCAGCACACCTGGCAGAAGCTTTCTGAGCAGGAGAAAGCATGGCTGAATGAAGCCGCTCGATTGTCGGTTGAATTTCAGCGAGAGCTCTGGAAACAATCGGAAGAAGAAGCATTGGAAGCCGTGAAAGCAGCAGGAGTGCAAGTGTATCTCCCGGATCGGAAACCCTTTGCGGAGAAGGTCCGATTCATGCACGATGAAGCAGCCAAAGACCCTATCATACGAGAGGTCCTTCAGCAGATAAAGGAAACGAACTGACCGATGACCGCGTTTCGATCATATCTGGATAAGGTGTTGGAATGGTTTCTGGTCATTCTGATGATGTTGCTTTTAGCCGATGTGCTGCTTCAGGTGGCAAGTCGATATCTGCTCTCGAACACCATTTCTTTTACAGATGAATTGGCCGGATTCCTACTGATATGGGTCGGAATGGCAGGCGCAGCCTATGTTACAGGACAGGAAAAAGGGCATTTGGCCATTACATACGTGAAAGACATGTTCAGATCAACCGATCAGAAGTGGTTCGAAATGGCCATTCATCTCACCATTCTCTGCTTTGCCATTGTTGTAATGGTCATTGGTGGAACCTGGCTTGTTTACACTCGGTTTTACTTGGGGCAGACCTCTCCATCATTGGAAATTTCGCTCGGATACATTTACATGATCGTTCCTATCTCCGGACTCATCATCGGTTTCTATTCCATAGATAATCTCCTCAGAACACGTAACGGTCAAGATGGGAATTGAGGGGATAATCATACTGGTTCTGGTATTCCTGGTCCTGTTGGTCATAGGGGTTCCAATTGCGTACAGCATCGGAATGGCTGGCATTGCCACCATGATCGTCAGCATGGATTTCATTCCGGCAATGACCACCTTTTCGCAGCGCATGGCCAATGGTCTGGATAGCTTCTCTCTCCTGGCCATTCCGTTTTTCGTGTTGGCCGGCCAGCTCATGAACAAAGGCGGAATTGCCATTAGGCTGATCGATCTTGCCCAAGCGTTGGTTGGCAGATTTCCGGGAGGATTGGCTTTCGTAAACGTCATTTCAAACCTGTTGTTCGGTGCTATATCGGGTTCTGCTGTTGCTTCGGCATCGGCCATTGGTAGCACGTTACATCCTAAAATGGTGGAAGAGGGTTACGATAGGCATTTCTCTGCGGCAGTCAATATTTCCTCTGCAACAACAGGATTGATCATTCCACCGAGCAATGTGCTCATCGTTTATTCGTTGGCAAGCGGTGGCGTATCCATTGCGGCACTGTTCGTAGCTGGTTATATCCCAGGGTTGCTGATGGGTTTCCTGTTGATGGTTGTTGGAGCAGCGTGGGTATACAAAGAGAACTATCCTAAAGCTGAAAAGGTAGGTTTTTCAGATAGCGTTCGCATGTTCTTCAAGGCGCTTCCCGGTCTATTGCTTGTCATCATTGTCATAGGAGGGATCATTGCCGGATGGTTCACTGCCACAGAGGCATCTGCCGTTGCGGTGCTGTATGCGTTCGTCCTTTCGCTTTACTATGGCGAGATTGAACTTTCCGATTTCAAGAACATCGTTCTCGAGTCGGTGAAAACCACCAGCGTGGTACTTTTCCTGGTGGCGGCTTCCCTTGCGCTTTCGTGGGTAATGGCCTACGAGAATCTTCCGCAGGAAATAAGCACCAGTATCCTTTCCATCAGTTCCAACGAGATTGTCATTCTGTTGTTGATCAACCTGATCATTCTCTTTGTCGGCACCTTCATGGATGTTACCCCGGCCGTGCTCATTTTCACGCCCATTTTCCTGCCCATTGTAACCGAACAGCTGGGCATGGACCCGATTCATTTCGGAATCGTACTCATCATGAACCTATGCGTTGGATTGACCACCCCTCCCGTTGGTTCTGTGCTTTTTGTGGGATGCAGCGTGGCGGACACCAAAATTGAGGATGTCATCAAGCCGTTGCTACCGTTCTACGCTGCCATGATCGTGTGTTTGATGCTTGTAACTTACCTACCCGAACTGAGTCTGTGGCTGCCACGGATCTTTGGACTTTAACTTTCTTTCCTTTGTGTAAACAGAACAGAACTAATACAGAACCTACATGAAGCGTGTGGTAACTTTTGGAGAGATCATGATGCGTTTGGCTACCCCCGACCATCTACGATTTGAGCAGGCGACCAGCTTGGAAAACACCTATGGAGGTGCCGAATCGAACGTGGCCGTTTCACTCTCGAAATTCGGCCTCGAAGCACGATACGTAACACGGTTGCCACAGAATGATTTCGGTGATGCGGCTTTGGGCGAGCTCAGAAAACACAACGTGGATACCCGTTTCATTGCCCGAGGAGGCGATCGGATCGGTATCTACTTTTTGGAAAGTGGCGCTGTGAGCCGAGGTAGTAAGGTGATCTACGACCGGGCCAACAGCGCCTTGGCGACCATTCAACCCGGCATGATCAACTGGGATGCGGTCTTTGACGGTGCCGACTGGTTCCATTGGACAGGCATCACCCCATCGGTTTCAGAAAGTGCCGCAGCCGTTTGTAAGGAGGCAGTATTGAAGGCGGCAGAGAAAGGTTTGACCATCTCCACTGACCTGAACTACCGCGCAAAACTCTGGAAGTGGGGCAGATCCGCTTCCGAGGTGATGCAAGAACTGGTCAGCCATTGCGATATCATTCTTGGGAATGAAGAAGACGCAGACAAGGTTTTCGGGATAAAGGCCGATGGAGACGTAACAGCCGGGCATTTGGAAGCATCGGCCTACCGATCGGTTTGTGAACAGTTGATGGTCAAATTCCCGAAAGCGAAGAAGATCATCATCACGCTGCGAGGTTCGATCAGCGCAAGCCACAATACATGGTCAGGTGTACTTTGGAATGGCAAAGAATTGGTCATCGGAACAGAATACGACATCACACATATTGTAGACCGTGTCGGTGGGGGCGATTCGTTCATGGCCGGATTGATCTATGGACTTAATTCCTACCCGAATGACGACCGGAAAGCATTGAATTTCGCAATTGCAGCTTCGTGTCTGAAGCACACCATCAAAGGCGATTTCAATCTGGTGACCATAGACGAGGTTGAAAAACTAATGGCCGGAGACGGCTCAGGAAGAGTAGTACGATAATGGCAGATTTCACGTCAGAACAGGTTTTTGAAACCATGCGGCAAACGGGGTTGTTGCCCCTTTTCTACCATCCGGAAATGGATGTTTGCAAGAAGGTGATCCGTGCTTGCTATAAAGGTGGAGCCAGGGTCTTTGAATTCACAGACCGCGGTGAAAACGCAGCTGAGCTGTTCAAAGAACTGAAGCGGTTCGTTTTGGAAGAATTACCGGAAATGAAGCTAGGGATCGGCACCGTGATGAATGCGGAAACAGCCGAAAAGTACATTGGTCTGGGTGCCGATTTCATTGTCTGCCCCATCATGAAAGCGGAAGTTGCGGCCGTTTGCGTCAAGCACAACATACTTTGGGCCCCTGGCTGTGGTACCCTTACCGAAATGGTTACCGCCACCGAACTCGGTGCGCAGGTTGTAAAAATGTTTCCTGCCGCTGAGGTGGGAGGGCCGGGTTTTGTGAAAGCTGCAAAAGCTCCTTGCCCTTGGCTTCAGATCATGCCAACCGGTGGTGTAAGTGCCGATGAAGAAAACCTGACCGCTTGGTTCAATGCAGGCGTAACCTGCGTTGGAATGGGCAGCAAACTCATCCAAACAGAAGATATGGAAGCGCTGACCGAAAAGGTGGCATCCACACTTGGTCTGATCGAACGGATAAGGAACAGATAGGCTTAGCGCCCCAACCAACCGCCATCAACCGCAAGGGTATGGCCATTTACGTAATTGGAAGCCGAACTCGCTAGGAAAACAACCGCTCCGGCAAGATCCTGCGGAGTGCCCCATCGTTCGGCCGGAATACGCGCCAGAATGGAAGCATTGCGTTCCGGGTCTTCTTGCAAAGCTTTGGTGTTGTCGGTGGCCATGTAACCCGGGGCAATGGCATTCACCTGAATATTGTGCTTCGCCAATTCGTTGGTCATCAACATGGTAAGTCCTTTAACCCCCGATTTACTGGCAGTGTAAGATGCCACCCGGATACCTCCTTGAAAGGATAGCATCGAAGCAATGTGAATGATCTTTCCGCCATTGCCCTGCGCCACGAATTCGTTCGCCACGGCTTGCGACAGAAAGAACAGGTTCTTGAGGTTCACATCCATCACATCATCCCATTCCTGCTCCGTAAAATCGAGCATTTCGTTGCGGGTAATGATGCCGGCATTATTCACGAGGATATTGATCTTTCCGAACTCCGCCTTGGCTGCCGAGACGATCTTTTCTACCGAAGCCTTATCCTTCAGGTCAACCTGAACGGGAAGGAATCTCCGTCCCAGTTTTTCGATCCGAGCCGCGGTCCCCGACATGTCGCTCACTCCAGCACCGACAATATCTGCACCTGCTTCGGCCAACGCAATGGCAATTCCTTGCCCCAACCCTCTTGAAACACCGGTTACTATCGCAACCTTTCCGTCTAGTTTAAACTGGTCTAAGATCATGCTCATCTGAGTTCATCCATTGCCACGTGATCCATATCATCGAAGGTCATGTTCTCACCGCACATTCCCCAAATAAAGGTGTAGCTGCTGGTGGCCACGCCCGAATGCATGGACCAACTCGGTGAGATGACGGCCTGTTCATTGGCCATTACCAAATGGCGCGTTTCATGCGGCTGTCCCATGAAATGGAAAACCCGTGTATCCGCGGCCATATCAAAATAGAAATAGACTTCCATCCTGCGCTCGTGCGTGTGGCATGGCATGGTGTTCCAAACGCTTCCCGGTTCAAGAATGGTCAACCCCATCACCAACTGACAGCTCTTGCAAACATCTGGATGCACGTACTGATAAATGGTACGCTTATTCAAGGTTTTCTCGTCTCCCAATCGTAGAGGCTGCGCCTGTGCAATCTCAATTTTGGTATGCGGATAGGCGTGATGCGCTGGAGCACTGTTGAAATAGAACTTAGCAGGCTCATCGGCAGAAACGGAAGAAAATGCAATGTCTTTTACACCCAAACCAACGTAAAGACCGTCTTTGTTGCCCAGTTCATATCGCTCTCCGTCCAAGGTCACCACTCCGGCCCCACCAACGTTGATGATGCCTGCTTCTCTTCGCTCAAAGAACGAATCAACTCCCATTTCCTTTCCGGCTTGCAACGTGAGGGTCCGTTTTACCGGTTTAATGCCACCGGCAATGATCCTATCTGAATGCGAATAAGTGAACGAAACCTCATCATCAACAAACACTTTCTCTATCAGAAAATGCTTGCGCAAGGCCTCTGTATCATACTTCTTCGCATCATCGGGGTGCTGTGCGTAGCGGACGTCTAGCTTCATTTCTTTTTGCTTTGTGGCAAAACTAGCCATTAGAAACTTTGGATGACAAACGAAACCAATGGCGTGGTCTCCCAATTGGTCATTGCAAGACCAGACCGCCCTTTGGGGAAATAAAAAAGCCTTCCGAATGGAAGGCTTTCTGGTTCTGTGGAGTGTCCCGTCCTAAAATAGGTTGACAACAAATCGACCTATTATGGAAAATCAAGAGA
>JBFHEW010000018.1:0-13226 GCA_041583955.1 Bacteroidia bacterium
CTTTCAGGTTCAGGTCTTCCAATTCGGAAAGTTGGAACTTCAGGTAATCTTCATCCTGCGATGCTTTTTGAAGCGCTTGTTTCAATCGCTCAACCTCTTTCCTTAGCAGATTCCACTCGTTGAATACCTGCTGATATGTAGCGAATTGCTCACCTCCATCAGCACATGCATCCAAAAACCGTGTTCTGAACTCTGCCGACTTCAGCGTAAGCACTTCATGCTGCGAATGAATGTCGATGAGATGCGAAGCAAGCTCTTTCAATTGCACCAATGTAACGGGAGTGTCATTGATGAACGCCCGCGATTTCCCGTTTGCATTTATCTCTCTGCGAAGAATGGTTGGGTTGTCATGATCCAGATCGTTCTCCTCGAAAAAAGACGAAAGCTGGTAATTCTCAATATTGAAGAATGCTTCAACGATGCATTTCTCGTTCTCATCGTACAGAACCGAAGAATCGGCCCGTTTACCCAGTACTAGAGACAGTGCTCCGATGAGAATGGATTTCCCGGCTCCGGTTTCGCCAGTGATGATGGTGAGTCCGTTATCGAGCTTGACATCAAGTTCGCTGATGATGGCGTAATTGCGTATGTGCAAACGGGTCAGCATTGCAGCTAGCCTTTGATGATCGTCTGATATTTATTGGCGTTGGCCGGATCGGCCTGCATGAGGTCGTTGGCCACTTTGGTCTTCACATCCGGAAATGCTTCTTTGAAAATATTGATGAGCTCATCCACTTTGGCAGTGAAGAATACCGTTAGGAGATATGAGTTCGGTTGGTCCAATCGCAGCTTTTTCAGCGGCTCAATGCATTCGGTTATCGCCCGTCTGCCCGTTTCAATATCAGATTGCATTACATCAAGTCCTTCCCGATGGTATTTGTACACCATGGCGCGGAACCCTTCGTAGCGGGCATTCAGCATGTTCTCAATCAACCAGTAACGGTTCTTTGTGCTTTCAAATGCCTTCCAGCCTCGTTCAGCTTCTCCTTGGGCGTTGTTCACTATCTGCAGCGCTTTCTGAAAGTAAGGTTCTCCGCCTTTCAGCGAAAAGCTATCATAATCTGCTCCCAGTATCATGTAGGCGTAGAATGCCATTACCGAACTCAGGTTGTTGATATGTTGGTTCTCTTGAAACTGGATGGGCTGGCTTTCAACATAATTGAAAACGAAATCCTGGTCATTCACATTCAACATGACGGTGTTGTAAGATGTCATATAGGCAGGTCTACTCGACTGCACCTGCATTGTGGCTCTGAATTTATCGCCAGATATCCTTTCTGTAATGGTGATAAGGATATTGCACTCGATGCGCTCTTCCAATGCAAAGACATCATTGGTCCACGCTGTGGAGTTCATGAATTCCCTCAGGTCGTTCTGAAGTGTCTCGAAGATCCGCTTCTCAGTATTCTGAATGGCGGGGCTAATGACAGATACTGTGCAATTGAGTTCCTGCGCTTTGGAAGCGATGGTGATGAGAACAAGTAATAACGTGAAAAACCGTGTCATTTAAAGGCGATGATCGTTCGCAGAATGTCTGTGGCGACCTCTGCTTTTGACTTCAATTCAAAAGTACTGATATTATTGTGTCGGTCCAGAATACTGACCTTGTTCGTGTCGTGTCCGAAACCTGCTCCGGGGTCCTGTAATGAGTTCAGAACGATGAGGTCGCAGTTTTTTCTACTGAGTTTTCCTTTGGCATTCTCAAGCTCATTTTCAGTCTCCAATGCGAAACCGACCAATAACTGATCGGCACGTTTCATTTTGCCCAATGAAGCAAGGATATCAGGAGTAGGTTCCAACTCGATGGTGAGTTCCGTGCTCTGTTTCTTGATCTTGTTATCGGCAACGGTTCGAGGACGGTAGTCAGCTACGGCCGCAGATAGGATGAGCACGTCATGGTCAGCTTGCTCTGCCACAACGGCATCATACATGTTCTGGGCAGATTGCACGTTGATCCTTCTTACTCCGTTTGATGACTGAATATGAGAAGGTCCACAGATGAGTGTCACCTCTGCCCCAGCCATAAGTGCTGCTTCGGCAATGGCAATTCCCATCTTTCCGGAAGAATGGTTACTGATGAAACGCACCGGATCGATCGGTTCGTGTGTCGGACCTGCCGTAATAAGCACCTTCTTTCCGTTGATTTCAGGCATGAAGAAGCTTGCTCACGGATTCGAAAATAGCTTCAGGTTCGGCCATTCTGCCCTTACCTTCCAGTCCACTTGCCAATTCTCCTTCTGTTGGTTCGATGATATGGTTTCCGAAACCTGCGACCGTAGCCATGTTCTTATTCACCGCAGGATGCTGCAGCATGTCCAGGTCCATGGCTGGAGCTACAGCAACAGGGCATCTTGCTGATAGATAAGTGGCCAGTAGCAGATTGTCGCAAATGCCATTTGCCATCTTGCCGATGGTATTGGCTGTTGCCGGAGCAATGATGATGGCGTCTGCCCAAAGACCCAGTTCAACGTGGTTATTCCAGTTACCATCAGAATCTGAGAACTCCGACAGAACAGGGTTTCGGGAAACGGTGGAAAGCGTTAAAGGTGTCACGAAATCGAACGCGGACTTTGTGGCCACTACCTTCACTTCGGCACCCGCCTTCACAAAAAGACGGATGAGCAAAGGAATCTTGTAGGCAGCAATACCGCCCGTTACACCAACCACTATCTTTTTACCTTCCATCACTCCAATATACTCGAAAACCCGAACTAGTCGGGTTTCACAGGTCAGTTTACGACAGGATCAATCCTCGTTGGTAGATGCTGCTTCTGCAGCTTCTCTTGCCGGATTGCGGAAATATACATTGCCCTGTAGGTACTCCTCCACCGCAATGGCCACTGGTTTTGGAAGTGCTTCGTAGAACTTGGAGATCTCAATCTGCTCGCGGTTCTCAAAGATCTCCTCCAGATTGTCAGAAGAAGTTGCGAATTCGGCCAACTTAGCGTTCAGCTCTTCCTTTATATCGGCACCGATCTGGTTTGCTCGCTTTGCAATGATAGCTATGGTCTCGAACGTGTTATCCGTTCCAACCTCGAACTTGCGCATATCTCGCGTTACAGTATCTCGTTCAGCCTTTGTGTTCTTGTATTCCATCTCTCAGGGTTTTTAACTTTTCCAGTTGTCGTTTAGAATCCTCTTTAATATTCTCAGCATTCCTCACATCAGAAGAGCGTGGATGCTTCTCAATGAAGTCATCACACTCCTGCAACGTCTGTTCAAAACGCTCTATTTTCTTTTCGTCAACACTATTGTCAGCCAACAGATAACTCGAACGAAGTATCATGAAGCTGATCTCCTCTCTGAACTTCGTGTCCGGAAATTCTTTGAGCGTATTTCGGAGCGCAAAGATAGCAGCTTTATATTCACCTAAACGGTAATAAAGCTTGGCACCATTGTATGCCTTTGTTTCCAGCTTGAAACGGAGCCTGTCCATGAGGTCGTTGCACTCGTCAACTTTCGGGCTTTCCGGATACTTGTTGATGAAAAGCTGAAGTTCGTTGATGGCCTTTTTCGTGCTTGCCTGATCCAAGCTTGGTTCTGACGAATCAAGGAAGTAGCATTTGGCATTCATGAACTGGCCGTCCTCTGCACGCGAACTGCGCGGAAACGTTCTTACGAAGTTGTCGAAATGATAACCGGCCAGCATGTAATCTCCCAGGTGATAATTGCAATAAGCGTAGTAATAGTACACGTCTTCTGCTTTGCTCGTTCCACGGAACACGGTAATGAGTTCTTCGAACAACGGGAACGCTTTCTGATACTTGCCATTGTCGTAGTAGACCTTGGCCATTTCGAATTTCTTTTCGAAATCATTGCTCTTGAGCACACGCTGATACTTGCTGCATCCTGTAAAAATCACGGCTATGGCTAGCATGGCAATGATAGAATGTACCTTTTTGAACATGGCCGCAAAGATAGTTTTTTGGATCATGTGGCGTGAACGGATGTTTCGGTGATTTATTTCGACTTCTGACCATGCGATCTTCCAGTGATTCCTTCAGGGATTGGCGTACTCCTTCCGAAGGAGCGAACGGCTCGGTCAGAGTTCCTGTTTCGGTTCAATACCGATGGCGTAAATCTCTATATCGTCAAGTTGCTATCTGTTTCCGGTTAAAAACTTTCGTGACGGTCAATTACGGTTAAAATGGGAACAGATACCTTTGTCCTATCACAAACGCCTACATTGAAATGGACATTTTTGAACGAATAAAGAACAATAGAGGCCCGTTAGGGACACACGCCAAAGAAGCACATGGGTACTTCACGTTTCCGAAATTGGAAGGTGAGATCAGTAACCGAATGATGTTCCGAGGAAAGGAGCGTCTGGTGTGGAGTCTGAACAATTACCTCGGTCTTGGAAATCATCCTGAAGTCAGAAAGGCAGATGCCGATGCGGCCCGGGATTGGGGAATGGCCTATCCGATGGGTGCCAGAATGATGAGCGGTCAAACGCAGTATCATGAGCAGCTTGAACGCGAGCTTGCCGAGTTTGTGATGAAAGAGGACGCCTACCTGCTGAATTTCGGTTATCAAGGAATGGTTTCGGCCATTGATGCGCTGGTAAACCGGCATGACGTCATTGTTTACGATTCCGATTCGCATGCCTGCATCCTGGATGGGGTGCGACTGCACATGGGAAAGCGGTTCGTTTATCCACACAACAACATCGAAAACCTCGAGAAACAACTTCAACGCGCAACGAAACTTGCAGAAGCTCAAGGCGGTGGTGTACTGGTCATAACCGAAGGGGTTTTCGGGATGAGCGGTGTGCAGGGTAGCCTCAAAGAGATCGTTGAACTGAAAAAGAAATATTCTTTCAGGCTATTCGTAGATGATGCACATGGTTTCGGAACGCAAGGAAAGACGGGTGCCGGAACGGGCGAACAGCAAGGCTGCCAAGATGGAATTGACATCTACTTCGGAACCTTTGCCAAGAGTATGGCAAGCATTGGTGGTTTTGTGGCCGGAGAGGCAGATGTGATCGATTATCTACGGTACAATATGCGTTCGCAGATTTTCGCAAAGAGTTTGCCGATGCCAATTGTTATCGGTGCACTGAAACGACTGGAACTGCTACGGAACAGCCCAGAACTGAAAGACAAACTCTGGACGATCGTTCACGCGTTACAGGATGGCCTGAAGAATGCCGGATTCGATATTGGTGACACCCAATCGTGTGTGACTCCGGTTTACCTGAACGGAACCATTCCGGAAGCCACTGCCCTCATTGTGGATCTACGCGAGAACTATGATATCTTCTGTTCGATGGTCGTTTACCCGGTGGTACCGAAAGGAATCATCCTTTTGCGACTCATTCCTACAGCCGTACACACATTGGAAGATGTGAAGTATACGATTGATACCTTTACCAAGATCAGGGAATTCCTGACAGCAGGCAAATACAACACCGATAAAATCGTTACCACCATCTGAACATGAAGAAGCTACGAATTCTCCTTCCTACCGACTACTCTCTGCTGGCACGAAAGGCCGCGGAATATGCGGTCATGCTCTCGTCAAACATTGATGCCGAGTACATTCTTCTTCATTGCGATAACGTTCCAAGACCATCCTACGGTTTTGTGAACAAGTTGGACGACCTGCTGAGGGCCGAGTCGATGAAGACAGGCAATGAACTGGCCGATTCCATCCGTAAATCAACCGGAATAGATGCTTCGATCACGTGCGACTTCGTACAAGGCGACCCGATCGAGGTTCTGGAATCATATAGCAAAGAGCATAAGATCGACCTTATTGTAATGGGTACGAAGGGCGAGTCGGTCATTCAGAACAAGATATTCGGTTCGGTAGCCGCGGGTGTACTTGAGAGCGTGACATGTCCCACCATCTTTGTTCCGGCAAAGACCGATGTGACCAACAAACCTGAGAACATTGCTTTTGCAACCGACCTCACCAATATCGATGAGGAGATCCAGGAACTGATCTCGTTTGCTCAGTTTTTCAATGCCACCATACACGTGGTGCACGTATATCCAGACGTGATCGATCCGAGCACGTTTGATGAGGAAGCAACAAAGCTGGAGTTGATTGCGAGCTCAGATTACCCGCAGATTACATTCAACGCGGTAATGGATTCTGACATTATTGCAGGGCTCGATAAGTTTGTGGAGTCTGATCATCCAGACCTGATTGCCATGTTCACCTATAAGACCGGGATATTGGAGTATCTCTTCAATACTAGTTATACCGAGGAAATGACCATGCACAGCAACACTCCGTTGTTGATCATGCGGAAGAAATAACCCTTAGAACGGGAATTTCTTCGGAACAGGTAGTTCACCGATCACAAACCGGAGGGCCTTTTGCTGCGTGCTGAAAATGGCTGGTCCCATTCCAACGAATTCGCCATCAGCCTCGATGTAGTCTGGCTTATCAGTGCGTTCAATCTCAATTCTAGACGTGCGGAATGATGAAATCTTCGGATTCTTGAAAATAGTTCCTGCGCGAAGTTTCGGGTAGTCTTTCAGCACCATCCATTTAGGCATGTTCTCAAAAACCGTCACGTCAAACATACCATCGGTAGGGTCTGCAAAGGGTGCTGGCAGCATGCCGCCTCCGTTATACCTACAAATGGCCACAGATAGGTTGAAGATCTTTTCGGTCTTTTCCAGATCGTTGTAACGCAAGGTCAGCTCGGGCACTTCAAACGATAGAAGTCCTTTGAAAACGATGTAATCGTAAAATAGCTTTCCTCTGAAAAGACTTGGACTTTTTCTGGCTTCGGTAATGAGTACGGCACATTGCGATTCGTATGCTACACCGGCAATGTTAACGAAGTAGTGTTTGGCAGGTTTTCCTTCCTTGTAAAGATCAATGATTCCGAGATCGTGCTCAATCACCAGGTTTTTACGAAGGGTGGCGACCCACTCTTTGGGAGAGTCGGGTACCTTGAAGAACCGACACCAGTCGTTTCCGGTTCCGCTTGGATAATGGGCCAGCAGAACATCTTCCGGGCGGCATGAATGCTGCGTCATCAGCCCATTGACCGCGGCATTCAAAGAACCATCGCCTCCATACGAAGCTATTTTGCGGTAGCCGGCTGCACATGCTTCCTGCATCAACACTTCGATATGTCCATTGTATTCTGACGACCATACGACCGGATCGAAGCCTAACTTCAGAAAGGATTCATGTATCTTATTCCATTTTAAACCGCCTTTTCCATCGGCAGATGCGGGGTTGATGATGAATAGCCAACGGTCTTTCATGTGGGGTCTATGGAATAGCAATCTTACTAAAACAAAATGAGCTCACATGCAAAGGGTTTCTAAATTCGCATCGTGCGTATTGCCCTTATACATTACCGGCTATTGAGGAACGGTGGGTTGGAAACCCGTCTTTTCAATTATCTGAATGAGTTCCGGAGACTGGGGCATGACATCACTTTGATCGTGTCAAAAATGGACCCGGAAGTCGTGTTGCATCCGGATATTCAGGTTGAACAAGTGAATTTGAAGCGTGTACCTAAACCGCTTCGTATGTATTTCTTCGATAAAGCATTGGAAAAGCTCATCCGCACTGGCGATTATGATCTGTCCTTTTCGCTTGGAAGGACCTCCAATCAGGATATGGTGCTGTGTCCAGGGAATCATCTGGGTTATTTGAAAGCAATGAAAAAGGCATTCTGGTCGCCCATTGATAGATTGAACATTTACTTGGACCGATCGGCCTACCGAAAAAGTAGCCTGATACTTGCCTGTTCTACCATGATGGAGCAGGAACTTATTGCGCTGTATGGTACACCTGCCCAAAAGATCAAGGTTCTCTTCCCTCCTATTGATGCCAGAAGGTTCCATCCCGGTGGAAAGAACAGGAAAACCGAACTGCGATCGAAGTACGGCTTCTCCGAAGACAAGAAATCATTGCTATTCCTAACAACCGGTAACGAACGTAAAGGATATCCGTTTCTATTGAAATTGATGGAAACGTTGAGTGATGAACCTATTGAACTGATAGTTGCCGGTGTCAAACCGCTTCATTCATCGCTTACAAATGTAACCTATGTCGGGTACGCAGATAAGCCTGAAGAACTGCTCTGGGCGGCAGACGCACTTATTCATCCTGCGTTGTATGAACCTTTCGGACAGGTGGTAACGGAGTCGCTGCAATGCGGAACGCCTGTGTTGGTTTCCGGTATGGTCGGAGCCAAAGAGATAGTAACGCCTGAGGTTGGTATCGTATTGAACGACTTTGACCTGCAGCATTGGCGGAATGCCGTTCTGGAACTGCAGAACACGGAGTTTGTCATTCCTTCCGACTTTGCCGAGCAACGGAATCTGACGGTCGGGCAGCATTGTAAACGTATACTCGACTTCGCTTCCGAGATCAGGTAAGCGCTTCTACAAGCGGTGTCTTTTCTGTACGTTTTCCTAGTTCAATCACCTCCAGATCGCGGATGTTGCCATTGTCCAACACAAACCGAAGCATTGTCTTGATATGATGAAAGCCACTGATGCCCGCTGCCCCCGGATTCATGTGCAGACATTCATGTTTCTTATCGTACATCACTTTCAGTATGTGCGAATGACCGCAGATGAACAGTTTCGGTTTTTCTTTGGTGATGAGTTCGCGAACGCGTGGCACGTATCTACCAGGGTAGCCACCAATGTGTGTCATGAGCACCTTCACCCCTTCAACTTCGAAGATCAGGTCTTCGGGGTGCATGACGCGTAGTTTGCCTCCATCGATATTCCCATGAACAGCCCGATAGGTTTTCCATGCAGCTAACGTATCCGACACGGCAATGGTACCGATATCACCGGCATGCCAGACCTCATCGCATAGGGCAAAATGTTTTCTGATTCCTTGGTCCAGATAACCGTGGGTGTCAGACAGAAGTCCAATTCGCTTCATTAACGCATCAGGAATACTTCCCCGTTGTATTGTTTTGCATTTCCATTCACATCCACAATAAGGAATCTGTAAATGTACATGCCGCTTTCGACCTGCTTTCCCTTGTAGGTTCCGTCCCACGCATATGCCATATCAGCAGAATAGAACAGGTTCTCACCCCAACGGTCATAGATCCACATTTCGTACTGCTGCAGCCCTACTCCATTGCCGGCAAAGGTTTCGTTGAGTCCATCTGCATTCGGTGTGAAAGTGTTCGGTATGTAAAACGTGATGGCCGGGTTCACGACCACGCGTATGGATGTAGCATCATCGCAGCCATAATCGTTGTTCACCGTTTGTATGGCCTGGTACGTTCCTGCCTCCTGGTACTCGTGCGATGGATGCTGATCGAATGAAATGGACCCATCTGCAAAATCATAAAGCCATTCGGTGGCACCGTAGCTCTCGTCTGTGAAATCCACCCGCGGAAAGAACATGATGTATTCTTCCTTGTCTGCGCTGAATCCGGCAATAGGTCGTGGCCACACTTCTATGGCATCGGTCACGATCAGTGTATCATCGCATCCTTTGGTCGATGTAACGATGAGCTGAACGTCATAGAAGCCGCTGTCGACATAAACCGTTTGTGGATGCACCTGAGACGAATTGGTCCCATTTCCCAGATCCCACTGATACGTGGCAATGCTGTAGCCGTTTGCAATGGTTGTCGTATTCTGAAAAACGACCGAAAGCGGCTGGCACCCCTCGTTGGGTAACGAAGTGAAATCGATCTGCGGCAACGGAAAGATCTCTACCTGATGCGATACTGTCTGCGTGCATCCGAAATTGGACGTGGCCTGCAACACGGCCTGATAGAATCCATCAGCAGGAAAGGCATGTGTTGGATCTGTTGCGTTTGAATTGGTCAGATCTCCGAAATCCCAATCGTAGGCATCAATGCTTCCTTCACTTATCTGAGATTGATTGACGAACGAAACGATATCCTCGAAACAGGTATCGTTATGGGTGAATTCGGGTTCGGGCAACACGTAAACCCGGATATCTTTTGTGATCGTATCCTTGCATCCGAAATCAGAGGTAACGGTAAGTATCACGGGCAGATATCCTGTCTGTGGGAAAATATTGGTCGGATTGAGCAGCGTGCTGGTGGTCCCGGATCCGAAATTCCATGAGTTGGTGTTAATACCTCCAGAGCTAATGGATGATAGATTAGTGAAAGTGGTGACCTCATTGAAGCAGACGCTATCGGCCACAAAATCTGCAACGGGCATTGGATGAATGGTAATGGACTGAACCAGCGTATCTGAACAGGCGAGGTCGGTTTCAACGATCAACTCCACCAGATAATCGCCTGGTGCCTGATAGAGGTGTGTGATGGGGCCAGCACCAGTAGCCTGATCATTATCTCCCAGATCCCAACTCCACGAATTGATGGAACCGGAGTTACTGGTGCTCTGATCTGCAAAGGTTGCTTCGGCATCCAAACACACATTGCTGAAAGCAAAGGCGGCCACAGGTAGTTCGTAAACCTCAACCTGCTGCTGAATGGTATCCCTACAACCGTTATCGGTCTCAACCATCAGTTCTACCGAGTAATTACCAGAAGTTGCGTAATTGTTGGATGGATTCTCTATCACATCCGAGTTGGCGTCACCGAAATCCCATTCCCAAGAAGCTATTGACCCTGATGCAACGCTTGTCTGATCGGAGAAGTACATCGTTTCGTTGAGGCAGACATTATCAACGCTGAAATCGGCAACTGGCTTTGGAGCAACCGTGGCCACAAGGGTAAGCGAGTCAATGCATCCCTGGTCTGAGGTAACGGTCAACCTCACGTTGAAATTCCCTGAACCAAGGTACGTGTGTGCGGGATTCTGAACATTAGATGTTGCATTGTCGCCAAAATCATATTGCCACGAAACAATGGACCCTTGTGCAATGCTTGATGTATCTGTGAACTGCATCGGTGCCAACTGGCAGATGTCTGGAATTTCAAAGCCGGGTACAGGTATCGGGTGCAGAGTGATCTGTTGCATGACCGTATCACCACAACCTTGGTCGCTCAGCGCGATCAACGTGACATCATAGGGTCCGTAAGTGGCATATGTGTGAGTTGGGTGCTGCTGTGCGGAACTTGAAGCATCACCGAAATCCCACTGCCATGAAGCAACGGTTCCGGATGTGACAGTGGAAAGATCTTCGAAGGGATAGTCAGGTCGGTAACAGTCGGAGATCGGTGTGAAATCCGCCTGTGGTAGTGGAAATATTTCAACCGACCTTTCTACCGTGTCTCTACAACCGAAGGAGTCCTCAACGATCAACCTTGTATCATATGTATTGACCGAAGCGTATTGATGGGTCGGGTTCTGAATGACATCTGAACCGTTATCACCGAAATCCCAGTTCCAAGCTGTTATGGGGTGATCAGCCTGCGTGGATTGGTCGGTGAATGAGGTGTTGTCTGTCAGACACTGATCGGCAAACACAAAGTCGGCAATAGGTCGGTCCCACACTGTAATGTTCCTGTAAATGGTGTCTCTACAACCAAGGGTGTCCTTTGCGATAAGCTGCACGGTGTAATTGCCTCCTGCTTCGTAAACATGAATAGGGTTTGCATTGGCCAACGTGATGTTGGTTATGGTCTGGCCGGTATTGTCTCCGAAATCCCACGCCAACTCGCTGAATTGGCCGAGGTTGTTGAAATTTCCGCATTGCTCTATGAATGTGAAATGGGCGGTGTCACCGGCACATATCTGGTCGCTATCAACAGAGAAATCAGCGAAAAGCTCGTACGTGAAATCGGAGTAAAAGACATTCTGCTGCGAGTAATTGTAAAATCCGAACCTGCCCGGTTCAAAGCAGTCGTAGATGTCGAAAATGGTGTCGCCATCAACCAGAATGATGGCGCGATTAACGGTGTAGGTCACCTCAATTTCGTGGTCCACGTTCCTGGTCCACCCATTGTTTCCGTAGTTGGTTGCCACCACGTTGAATTCAGGGGTGGTGGTGTGCCCCCAGAAGGTTGCCGCATACTGGGCATTGGGAATGGTTCCCACTGCGTGACTGAGATTGAATCCCTCCTGCCCTACGAACCCGTTGCTGTTCTGCGTTCCTTGCTTCCAATCAAAAAGCCATGTATCGAAATCGTTTGTGGCGCCAAGCGGATTCTTGAATCCGAAGACCACACCCATGAAGTCGTCATCGCCATCTGTGGTGCGCATTTTCCCTTTCATCCGCACATTGATGTATTCGACAGGCGTTACGAAGAAGGTCGGATTACCATTGATCGTTTGCTGTACCATGGCGCCACCATTCTGAACGACCCAGTTACCATTGGCAGTGATACCCGCTTGCACCCATGTGTTGAAGTCGACATCGGTCAAACAGGCAGGTACATTGACGGTAATCACCTGAGACGCGGTGCATCCATTGGCATCTGTTATGGTAACGGTATGTGGTCCTATGCACAATCCTGTTGCAGTCTGTGACGTTTGGCCATTATCCCAACTGTATGTGTAAGGAGGTACTCCACCTGATGGGTTTGCCGTTCCGCCTCCATCGCAAGCTCCTACCGAGCTCACGTAATTGGCAAAGGCATTTGGAAAGATGGGCGTAGGTTCGTTCAGCACCACATTTGCCTGCGCCACGCAATTGTTCGCGTCCGTCACGGTGACCGTATTTGTTCCTGCAACCAGGTCTGTGGCATTCTGCTGAGTGCTTCCTGATGACCACGAATAGGTGATCGGAGCAACGGCCCCTGTCACGGTGACATCCGCAGAACCATCGTTGGCACCATTGCAACTTGGGTCGTTCCCATTTGAAATGGAGACAGTGATGCCGGGCGGGTTTGCCAATGTGATGTTCTCGTTTGCAATGCACTGGTTCGCATCTGTTATGGTAACAGAGTTGGTGCCGGCCGGAAGGTTGATGGGGTCCTGAACCGTGCTACCGTTCGACCACGCGTATGTGTATGGCGGAGTGCCGCCATTGACAGTAAGATCTGCGGTTCCGTTGGGTACGGTGCAGTTGGTGGGAGCTGTTCCGGAAATGGAAGTCGTCAGTTGCGGAGGCTGGGCAATGCTTATAGGAATCGTTTCTGCACAACCGCTGTTGGCTCCAGAACGTGCAAATACCACTCCGTTACCAGCGGGCAATCCCGTAACGGAATTCGTAGGAAAGAAATTGATCCCATCAACAGAATAGGTGTAGTTCGGGTGTCCTCCGGTACTTGTGATCGTTGCCACACCATCACTGCCACCGAAGCAGCTCACATCGGTCACCGTGACGGAGTTCTGAAAACTCAGATCGACATTGGTGCACGCAGGATTATTCTGAAACTGCGGTGCACC
>JBFHEW010000019.1:0-12852 GCA_041583955.1 Bacteroidia bacterium
ACGGGCCTCAGAGTTCTTTGCTTACATGGACAAGCGCAGGTCGCTGCGGCATTTCTCAGACAGAATGGTTCCGAAAGAAGTGATTGAGAACCTCATTCGAACGGCATCCACCGCTCCAAGCGGGGCTCACATGCAACCATGGACCTTCTGTGCGGTCAGTTCGGCCGAGATCCGATACAAGATCCGCGAAGCGGCCGAAAAAGAGGAATACGAAAACTACCACGGTCGAATGAGCGACCGCTGGCTCAAAGACCTGAAACCTTTCGGTACCGATCATATCAAACCATTCCTCGAGATAGCGCCTTGGCTTATCATTGTCATGAAACGTTCTTACGAAATGGTCGATGGCGAAAAAAAGAACAACTACTACGCTACCGAAAGCGTTGGTTTGGCAACAGGGTTTCTGTTGGCTGCCATTCACCATGCCGGGTTGGTTGCCCTTACGCACACACCAAGCCCGATGAATTTCCTATCGAAGGTTCTGCAGCGACCGGAAAATGAGAAACCTTTCCTACTGATCCCGGTCGGATATCCATCTGAAGGCGCCCAAGTACCGGATCTGAAGCGCAAAAGTTTGGATGAAGTGGCCGTTTTCTATTGATTTTCAGATTAATATTGGGCTCCTTATCCTGAAACGATGAAAAAACTACTACCCCTACTACTTGTACTGTTATCAACTACGGTTTTTGCCCAAAGCCCGAATGCATTCAACTACCAGGCAGTTGTGCGCGATGCTTCCGGAAACGTCCTTGTCAATCAACCCGTTGGGTTGCGAGTGGCCATTCTTCAAGGAACTCAGAACGGCTCCATCGTATATCAGGAAACTTTCTCGCCTACCACCAATGGTTTTGGACTGGCGAACGTGGTGATAGGCACGGGCACGGTACTCAACGGCTCTTTTTCCAGCATCAACTGGGGCAGCGGCCCTTATTTCATTCAAGTATCGGTAGACCCTTCCGGAGGTACCGCCTATTCGGTTCTCGGCACTTCCCAATTGGTAAGCGTGCCGTACGCACTCCATGCGAAGAACGTGCCCACCTCCCTGTCGCAATTGACCAATGATGTAGGGTTCGTCACCACTTCGAACGATGCAGATAGCAATCCTACCAACGAGATCCAGACTCTTTCACTTAACGGCTCCACACTTTCCATATCGGGGGCCAACTCGGTGACGCTTCCAACTTCGGGTGGTGGCGGAAACACGCTCGATATGGCTTACGACCAAGGCGGTCCAGGACTTGGAAGAAGCATAACGGTCGATGCAGGTGAAGTATCCATTTCCACCGCCACTTCCAACGGAATAGGATTGAGGGTTACCAACTCGAATTCAGGAACCGCCATCATTGCCGGAAGCGCCAATGCCTCCAACACATTCTCGACCATACAGGCACAGACCAACAGTTCTTCCGCAGCCGCATCGGCCATCATTGGTAACACCACCGGTGCTGCATGGGGAATTTCCGGACAGGTCATGAGCACCGCAACGGCTCAGGCGGGGGTTTACGGTTCGAACCTCAGAACCAACGGGGGGCATGGTGTGCTCGGAATAGGTTATAACGGTGTGGTCGGAGAGACCAACTACAGCCAAGGAAACGCGGTTTTCGGAGAAAACTATGATGCCATTGCGCCATTGGGTAACGGAATCGGTGTTGCAGGAACAGGTTACTGGGGTGTAGTTGGCGAAGACCGGTATCTGGGAGCACAGGCAGGCGCTTATGGGGTGCTATCGAATGGCGAGCTTGGAGCAACCGGAGTTAAGAGTTTCATCATCGACCACCCGGCCGACCCTGCCAATAGGTTTCTGAAACACTTCAGTTCCGAATCAAACGAAGTACTGAACATTTACCGAGGGAACGTGGTGTTCGACCACAACGGTGAGGCCGAGGTTCAAATGCCCGACTATTTTGACCTCATCAACAGAAACCCGAGTTACCAGCTGACACCGATCGGAAGCAGTGCGCAGCTTTACGTGAAGGAAAAACTTGAAAACGGCAGATTCGTGATTGCAGGCGGAACCGAAGGAATGGAAGCATCGTGGACCGTTTATGCCGAACGGAATGATCCTTACTTACAGCAATATCCCGAAAAGCGGGAGGTTGAACTATCCAAGAGAGAGGGCCAGAAAGGAAAGTACTTCATGCCTCAACTGTATGGCGAAAGCCCGGAAACGAAGATGATCGGGACCAGTGGCAACAAAGGCTCTGAACAGAAAGTGATTGAAACCATGAAGTAGCGACCGCCAAGTCTGATCCGGCTACCACGCTGGTGCTGACCGTCTATTTCTTCTTCTTAGGTCTCTTCCATTCATAGGTATAGCCAATACCTATTACGCTCTGGAACGCGGGCGTTTTTCCGAAATGATCTGTTTCCAGCATGTAGAAAATCCCCAGCTCCTGTCGCTTAGGAAGGTCATAGTCCAGAAAAACGCGGTACCTGAATCTCCTTGCACCGAATTCGTTCGGATTGTCGGTTCTCACAAAGGTCTCAAACTCAACACCGGGCTTCCAGTCTTTCCAACCATCATAGGATACGCTCAGCTTGAATCGTAATAACATGGGGCTGTCTTCCGGTTCCAGTAGCTCGTTGAAGAGCGATGGCGAAGGCCTGTGTTGGAATCGGGCCCGCACCTTTGCCTTCAGTTTCCAGATCTTACGGCCATAGCTGGCATCAATATTATACCGATGCTCATTTTCGTAGTAGCCGACCTTATTGGGAGACCATCCCAACCTGTAAGCCGCACCAATTTCAAACCCTTTGGGCAGATCATAATTGAGGCCTAATTCGGTAAAGGTCTGTTCTATGGAACTGGAGTTGTCCTGTAATCGGAGCTGCTGCTCAATTGAAAGTCCCAGCTTTTTGGTGAGGTTTCCTTTTACCTGCAGTTTGTGCCACGTAAGGAAATCCCATTCCTGAGCCTGCGCTGAAAAAGCACCGGCCACAAGCAGAACTATGAGAAACGGCTTAATCCTCATGGTCTTCAAACGATCCTGCCAGATTCTCGTCATCGAAGAAGAATATCTTCACAATGGCCACATCCCGCAGGAAATCTATCTTCCCTATCTGAACCTTTACAATCTTAAGCCCGGTGCGTTGCTCCAGGTCTTGCACCAGCAACGCATAGTTTTCGGGTTTTATCAGATCGATCTTCTCATACACGATTGTCTTGTTGGTCTCGTGCCGCAACAACCATTTCTTCTCTAGCAGATAGGTAATGGTGATGATGGCCATGTTGGTGAACATCAGTTCCGCAATACTGATCTTCTTATTGGCCAACGCGTTGATGACCGCAATGGCAATGACCACGAAAAGATATGTCATTTCCTTAATGGCCAGCGCTTCGGTCCTGTACCGGAGTATGCCGAAAATGGCAAAGAGACCGAACGCAAAACCAAGCTGTAGCTTTACGCTACTCAACAGGTAACTCAGGAAGAAGATGAGCAGGTTGAAAATGAAATATGTGAACAGGTAATCTTTCCGTTTCTGTACCGGATAGTATATCAATCGGATGATGACAAAGGCCACCATGCTATTGATGCCCAGCCTGAACACGAGTTCCAGGAAATTCTCATCATATATCGGGCTACCAAATATTTCCATGGGTAGAAAGTTTATTGAGCTTCAGGAGCTTGGGTTTATACTTATTGTAACGTTGGGTCTGATCCATCAGGATCATTCCTAAGCAGTATTTACTCATGGATGAAGGGTAGGCTGCGTTATGCTTCAATGCCAGTGCTGCTGGCGAACCGCCCTCGGTAAGCGAATCGCGTTTCAACTCCACGATAACGAGGTCATCGATCACTTTTTCCCGCTGCGCGTCAGTAAACGTGAGACCGAAATCAAAGGTGATCCGTTCCTTCCGTTCAAGGTTGGCAACCGTTACCCTTCTGAAATCAATTTCGAGGGTAGGAAACAAATTGGCAGCATTCAGTTCTGAAACCGAGCCTAGGAACGCGGCTTCATTGGCCTCTATGTGATCGAGGGATTCCGTCTTAGGTATCCGCTTTTTCACGGTTTTACCCTTGTTGGTCTTCAGTTTCACCTCGAAAAACCGGGTAGCGCTTCCTACATACTCTCTCGCCCGCACCTTTACACGGTTAAGCTTGCCGCGCAGATGCTCGTAAAGCAGATTCCTGTCCTTTGTATCGAAATAAATGGTGCGATATTGGAATATCCTCTTTCCTCCTATCTGCAGCACGCGGTACGATTGCAACATCTCCTGCAGCACGGCTTCGGCTACCTGCTTGGATATCAGGTATTTGGTATCCGTCCGATTCATCAGCGCAACAGAGTCCATTTCCGAAAGGGAAATAGGCTGGAACTTGGCCATCATGTCGTCTAAAGCGCTCATCTCCGCACCACGAATTCTTCTAGGACAATGTCTGAGTTGTTATTGGTTATCTCAAAGGTCTGACTGATGGCCTCTGTTCCTGATGGACACGCATTGCAATCTGAATAGACAAAGACCGTATATGTTCCCTTGGTGAGATACTGAAACCGGTACGAGCCATCAAACGTGGTCTTGTAGTCATCATCATGGTAATTATCGCCCGTTCCGTAAATGATGAAGACATCCTCATCTGCCAGGTAATATTCGTCTACCAACGTACCAGAGTTATTATAATCCATTGCATAAACCCTCCCCGACACGGTAGAGGTTCCGCCCTCGCCTTCTGGTTTTGAGCAGGCTGAGAATAGTAGTGCAATCATTGGAATGCACAGAAAACCGGAACTGACTATCTTTTTCATGTTGAAACGATTATACGATTTGAACACAGATCTCGTCTGC
The DNA here is from genome assembly GCA_041583955.1 of Bacteroidia bacterium. Classification (GTDB taxonomy): domain Bacteria; phylum Bacteroidota; class Bacteroidia; order UBA10329; family UBA10329; genus UBA10329. The sequence goes on from JBFHEW010000019.1 coordinate 4,787, forward strand.
TTGTTACTGAACGACCAGGCGGGCAACAGATCGTCCCACTTTGAGGATGTACATTCCGTCTGTGAGCCCGGCAACGGAAAGCTGAACACGGCTCGCGTTGGCAGCCACAGATTCAGTCCCGATCAATCGGAGCGCACTGTCATAGATCCGTATCTCATTGGCCTTGTTGCTGTCGGCCAGTTCAAACATCACCACATCAGAAGCAGGATTCGGATATACTGTAAGGGTAGCGATCTGTGCGCTGTTCAGGATTCCGGTGCCAGAGCCACCGCCCAGATCCACATCTGACAGTTTTGAAACGCCTGAACTGGTTGCCACCCAGATATTATCCTGAGAGTCGATCGCCAACTGGCGCACAACAGGGCCGATAAGGCCATCGCTTACGTCAAACTGGGTCCAATCTGTTCCGTTATATGCACTGATACCACCTTCTGTGACCAGATAATCCACATAAACGCCAACCCAGACATTCCCTTCAGAATCGATTCTGATGTCTTCTACTGGGTTGAGGGTGTCCGGAGCCGGCAGTTCGAACATGCGTGTATGCTGACCGATCAGTTGCTCAGAGTCGTCATACACGGAAATGCCATCTGATGTGCCTATCCATTTGTTGTTCTGGCTGTCAAGTACAATGGCCCTTACCTTATCGTTCAACAGGCCTTCGTTCTCGGTGATCTCCGTAAAGACACCGCTTGTTGAGATGGTGACGCCTCCGAGGGCGGTTCCCAGATACACCACATCGGCTGAGCGCTCAACAATAGACGTGACTCCTCCGAACGGAAGCCCATCAGCTGTACCGAGGTTGGTGAACGATACACCGTTGTAGAGGCTTACGCCAGCGTTGGTTCCGAAATACACCACACCGTTCGACCCTTCAAAAATGGTCTTGATACGGTCTTCTCCTAACCCATCTGCCTCTGTGTAGGTGGTCCAGCTGGAGCCGTTGTAAACCGAAAAACCGAAATCGGAACCGACCACCACATCTCCGTTGGATAATACCTTAATGGCCGTTATCACATCATCAACAAATCCGGGATCGGTGCTGGTGTTGTGCGTGGTCCAGGTGCTTCCGTCAAATACGGATACGCCCCCCTGTGTTCCGAACCACATGACATCGCCTGCGGCAACATCCAAACAATTGACACCATTGTTGACCAGGCCATCGGCAGTGGTGTAGTTGGTGAATGTCTGGGCGTGGGAGAACCCTACCGAAAGGATGACAGAAAGTAGTGCAATTGGCGTTTTCATGAGAATATCAGTTATTGATGATAAGTCGTTTTGTTGTTGTAAGATCCTGTGTTGAGATGGTGACCAGATACAGCCCTGATACCATGTCTGAAACGTCTACCTGAACGGTGCCGGTGGTGCTGGCATCACGCTGCAGAAGAAGTTTTCCATCAACCGAATGAATTTGGATCTGCGCAGATCGGGGCTCATCGAATCGGATGAAAAAATGATTGTTGGCCGGATTGGGATAAACGGTTGTTTCCGATAGGTCCTGCTCATTGACGCCAGTAAAATCGTTGTTGCCATTGAAGGTAGGCGCCATGTAGGTCCACGGTCCTGTTCCGTTGGGTAAGCGACCGTAAGAAACATCCACATCCTGATCACCGAATGTCACCACATCGATCTCGGTACCATCACCATAGTACATTCCCACAGTTTCCCCGTTGGTAGATGAAAGTTTGAAATTGGCGTGATCGTTTCCCTGTTCTCCATCTTCATCTGCCCAAATGATCAAATATCCATCGGCAGGAATCACCACGTTGGGCATGGCCCACTTATTCAGATTATTCACATCATCGGTCAGGTAAAGGCCTGAGGTGGAAATGTCGAACTGGGTCGTGTTGTAGATCTCGATCCAATCATCGTTGTCGCCAAACTGATCCGCAGCCGTGTACAGGTTGGACGCCATCAGCTCGTTAAGTACCAGGTCGCCTGCGTTGATCTTCGATTGTAACTCATAGAACTCGTATGCTGCTCTTTCTGGCGAAAACCGCCCTGCGGTGGCATTCTGAGCGTAGATGTAGTACTGAATGGTGTTGCCAATGTTGTTGAGGGTTCTGCCATAGGTTCCATCGCCCGATGCTCCATCGTTCTGACTTCCGTCATCCAGCATGGAAACGGTGGTAAACACATCGTTTGCACCGTAACGATAAGCCAAGAACACCTCTTCTGCGCCAGAAACATCTGCCGTAAAAGTGATATTTCCACCCAAGGTGATGTTCTGCATGGATGAACCGACATTGGTGATGGTAGGGGCTCCTGAGAAACCGGGATACGTGCTGAGGTACGTGTTACGTGCGTTCATCAGATCGTTCAGCCCGGGGTAGTCTATAAGGTCGCTGACCGTGTTATTGATATTGTTCTGGAAATCGTCATATCCGTAGAACTTATTGGTGTCTTGCAGCACAGATGCATCTATCAGACCGTGGAGGAACTGCGCTCTGTTGGAAAAGACGCCATTGGCGATATTCTCCTCCATGATGGTTCTCATGTGTGCCAGATACATGCGTTTGTAGGTACTGTTCTCAAACAGATTGCGCATCAACGGCCGCTCATAAACTGAAATGCTATTGAGGTGCAGGAGCGGGTCCATGGTCTTGGCCTCAGCAATGGTGAAACCATCCCAATGTTCAGACGCATCTGCTAACCGGAAGCTTGCGAACGACATGTTCAGATCCCAGATAATGGGGTTGAACTGACCATTCTGCTGCTTATAGATGTAGTAGTTCTGCGCATAACCGACATAGCTATCGAAATTGATCAAGGTGTAGTTGAATGCGTGCATCCACAGGGTGCGATCAACATTCAGAACCGCCTCAATATTGCTCGGGTCTTCGTTCAGCACATCCACCAGTTCGTAGAGGTCCTCCCATCCGAAATCGGATTGCAGGTCGTAGTACGGATAGTAATCGGTGGTATCGGTTCCGTAGCTGTTTCCAAGGTTGCAGTTATCGCCATCGAAATCGAGTTCCGTGGGATTGCACTTGAAGAAAGTGCCGTGGCTCTCGCCATAGTGGTCCACCAGAAAAGGGTCATCCACATCTTCGACATTAGTGTATAGTCCCCAATAAACATTGTTGATGTAAACACGGGCAAAATTGGCCCTTGAAGCAGGCATGTATTTGCGGGCAATCTCGTAGCTCAGCACTTCGCGGAGGAAGGAGGGATCCTGGATCACATTGCTCAACTTGAGTTTGGTGATCCCGTTGTAATCCTGATTCCCATGAACATGGTCGATCTTGATGTTGAACGGATTCTTGGTTCTATCCGTACTCACGGAACTGAAACCTTTGTAGCGTATCCCAACACTGTCTAGTTGCACTCCGTTCACTTCGAGGTCACAGGTCAATCTATCCTCTCCGGCCACATACAACGCATCCAGCAGTTCGTCCCAGTTCGTTTGGTAGAACGTGATCCGTATCTCCTGTATGGTGTCGGTATGATAGAAATCGGACTGTGCGAGCGCAGTGCTCACACAGCCGAATATCAATAGGAATGTTAACCTGAATGGCATGGTTGCTTAGTGCTGAACAGATACTTTACGTGTGATCCTATCGCCACTCTCAAAAACAATGGCAATGAAGTAGAAACCGTTTCCTGCATTGCTCAGGTCAATGGTGTTTGAGCGGCTGGCAGTCAGCACAAGGCTTCCGAGCATGTTGTAAACCTCGATTGAAGATACGCTTTCGTCAGCAGGAATTCCCGAAATATTGAAAACACCAGTAGATGGGTTCGGATAGAGCGCCACATTCTCCGCCTCAGCATTCTCAATTACGGTAACACTGCAACTCGGATCAAGGCCCACCAATTCAATGATGCCAGGATGGTCGCATTCGTAACGGAATGCCTTTTTCGGTCCTGCGGCATACTGCCATACCATGTTTCCTTGTGCGTCCACTTCGTACATGTATTCATCTGCCACATTCACAAAAATGTTCCCGTTGCTCATTCTGTCTGACGAAGACTGACCGTCAGAATCCTCTTCGCACAGATGACGGAGGTCGTAGGTTGAAGGAGCGTAAGCCTGACCAGGAGTCAGATCATAATTGTACCCGTTCAACGGTGGATTGAAAGCATCAACCGTAGAGTGTCCGTTGCTTCCTTCGTTGTTGAATATCTGAATGTAACCGGCATACGGTCTTCCGGTCTTCACCCAACGCACATCATGCACCGCTGCAGGAATAACCTGCAGGCCTGATGCATCATAATTGGAAGGATGGCCCCATCTGTAAAGGAAGTCACCGCCCTTACCGGCATTTCCGCCTGTATGCCCAGCGGCTTCTGCGGTAGTGGTGCTATGGTCGATAACGAAGATCTCGTTTAGATATCTTGAGCTGAATACGATCTGATCCAGATCCGGGTTGTAGTCGATTCCGTTGGTATGGAACCAATCTCCACCGCCACCACCAGGTCCTGGAGGGCCGCTTACACTTACGGGTACATTGATGTCCAACAATTCCGGATGATCTGCTACAACTCCGTAGTTGTCTTTGGCCGGGTCATGGTCCTGAACCATGTGATCCCACATGTGCCATTCCCAAACAATCTCGCCACCTGTTCCGTTCTGCTGCACCTCAACGATGTGATCGGGCCATTTTGAGGTAGTTGCATTGGCGTATCCATGCTGCGTAAGCTGAGAAGCTGTTTTTACTTCCCACGCAATGAGGAGCACGTTGCCGTTCGGCATGAGACAGATGTCGTGGTGCGAAACATGCTGCGAGTTGGAATAGACATACTGCCAATTGATGCTGTTGCTCGCATTGATAGATACGACCTTCCCTCCAACGGCCGCACCATTGAGCGAGTTTCCCTGATTGACAGCTCCGTAAACGAAATTCCCGTTGTCATCCAAGGCACAGGCGTAATTTGCCGAAGAAGGGAGATTCCACGTTTTGGCAATGTCACCATCACCATCGATCAGATAACCGGTACTCTGATTCTGATTCGCGTAGAGCGCATAACCGTTAAAATCTTGTGCCATGGCAGAACCGGCAATACCGATGACAGCACACAGGGTAATAAAAAGTTTCATAGTTGTTTTTGATTTCATTTAACGTGAAGGAAGTGTTAAAACCCTGTAACTGTAAGTGAATCAGTAGCCGGAGAGATGGCCGAAAGCACATGACCGCGGATCACAAATAGAAGAAGGTTCACAAAGGTTTAGACGACCAAATTCGATGTATCCTTCGCAAGAATTAACTTTTTCTTAATAAACATCGGACGGGTCACTCCCTTCACAGATCCTGCGAACGTCTACACCCTTACATGCGTCTATTCTTCGCCTCAATCCAACGGCTCATGAACTCGGTGCTGCGCATGGTGTGGTGCATGAGCATGGAACCGATGAAATTCTGTTGACGATGGCTCTCCAATGCTGATAACAGGCGTTCAATCCGTTGAACGAAGGCCGTTCCCAATTTCTCTTTCGGATAGATCTTATTGATGATGGAAACCCCACGCTCTTGGGCAGTTTTCCAAGCAATTGGATCAGTGTAAAGTGCCACTGCAGCATGTGCCAGCTCTTCTGGAGAATCGGCAATTGCTCCGCTCCATGGTAAGTTTCCGTGCATGGCTTCAGCGCCAATGGATGTGGTTACAGTTGGCGTGCCGCATTGCATGGCCTCCACCAATTTCCCCTTCAGTCCAGCACCGAAACGTAATGGAGCCAAAAGCACTTTGGCTTTCCCAATAACTTCCGCTGCATCCTCTGCCCTGCCCTTGATAAGAAAACCGTCTTTCTCGGAATGTAATTGTCGGTGCTTATCCGAACAATATGCGCCATAAACATGCATTTCCGTTTCGGGGAGATGCTTGCGGATCAGTGGCCAGATTTCGGTTTTGAGGTGTTGCACCGCATCCCAATTGGGGGGATGTAGAAAATTGCCAATGGTTACAAAGTGTCGTCTTTCCTCGAAGCCCTTCTCCCCTCCTTTGGAGGAGTCGGGGGAGGCAATCATAAACGGCAAATAATGCAGCAATGCCTCATCAATCTTGAAAACCGTTCTCAAAACCTCCATTTCGTATGCCGAAATGATGAGTGAAATATCGCAACGGTAAATACTGGCGATCTCGCGTTTGGCTTGTTCGTTAAACAGATCAGAACTTACGTATTCTCGGTTTTCCTTCAATGCCTGGTGCCGCGCATGGCGCAGACAATGCAGGTCTTCCGTATCCAGAACACGCAATGCATTCGGGCAATTTTCGGCTACGCGCCAACCGAACTGCTCTTCGGTCATGAAGCGATCGAAGAGCACGATCTTTGGATTCAGTTCCCGTACAAAATCATCGAATGATGAACTGTTCAATTCAATGGAAATCTGCTTCACCCCAAGACCCGAAAGATCAACCGCAAACTCACTTTCTGCAGCAGCGCTGGCAAAGGTTATGGACCATCCTTGTTGCTGAAACAATTCGATCAACTGCATCATCCGACTGCCCGCGGCCGATGAATCCGGTTCGGGGAAAACGGTGCCGATGATGAGGAGTTTCCTGATGTTCATTTGAGAATTTCAAACCTAGGGAATATTGAGCGCAGCAGCACGTTTCAGAAATAGAATTGGTAAATTCGGGTTAGGTAATAGAGATAGACATGAAAACCGCATTGCAGATAGACATCACTTTCGAGCAGATCCTTGAATTGGTCAAAAAACTACCGAAAAAGGAAAAGCTAAAACTGTCCGAGGAGTTAGAAAAGGACGCCATCAGCACAAAACTCACGGCCTTGATCAAAACATTCCAAACGGACGAAGTTTCGGAAGAAACAATTTTGAAAGAAACCGAAGCGGTAAGGAACCAGATTCATGGCAGGAAAACCGCTTAGGGTCATTTTTGACACCAATGTGTGGGTCAGCATTCTCATCGGAAAACAATCCACTTCCATCGTATCATCTCTATCATCAGGTTCAATTACACTCATCTTTACAGACCAGCTCCTTGAAGAAATCCGTCTGGTCACGTCAAGAAAGAAGCTGAAGAAGTGTTTTCCGAAGAAAAGCGTTGATGAACTCATCCTTTTGATGGAAGCAATCGGTGAGAACGTGGAGATTACCCCGACCTATTTTGACTGTTCCGATCCAAAAGACAATTTCCTGTTGGATCTCATTGCCTTCTCAAAAGCCGATTTTCTAGTGACTGGCGATAAAGACCTTCAGACTCTCAATCCGTTCAAAACGGCAACCATCCTTTCCCTTGCTGAGTTTCAAAAGGAACTGGCAGGAAAAGAGTGACCGATGAATCCGGTTCGGGGAAAACGGTGCCGATGATGAGGAGTTTGGTTTGCATGAATGGCTCAAACCTATTGAATAATATCTTCGTTCAGCATCAACATCCCTCCAACATGAAAACCGTTTACCTCTCCACGCTCGGAATCATTGGATTTGGCTTTGCGGCCTTTTTCTTCATTACGCTGGGCCCGCACCTACTCAAAAACCCAGATGTTGTTGCTGCCTTCAAGGCGGGTTACGTCAACCCTTATTCATCCGGCTTTGCCACAGATGCCATTGCTTGTTGGTTGGTGCTTGCCGCTTGGGTTGTTTACGAGAAGTTTGAAAGAGGCATCAAGCATGGTTGGATTGCGCTCTTGGTCGGTTTGGTACCTGGAGTTGCTACGGCTTTTGCGCTTTATCTGGTGATGCGGATGAGGCAATTGGAATAATATCAGGTTAGCAGGTTCCTCCTTGCTTTTGCCCATGCAAATTGACAGAACCAGCTCCGAATAAAGCTCATGCAACTAGCGCTTGTAGCTCATTTTAAAGGTTTTATGAGCCGCAATCTCACAATGAATGAGCTGGTAGCAACATTTCTGCTTTCAAACGCGTTTTCATGGAGCAGTTTGAATTTGCCGTGAACACCTACTTTTGACCGCGAAATGAGCCTAGAAGAAGTCAGAAACTATATCAATACCGTAAGGCGCGAGTTTGCCAACAAACCGCTGAGTAAAGCCGACCTACACGAGAATCCCATGGAGCAATTCGCTACGTGGATGGAAGAAGCCGTGAACGCACAGATCCTTGATCCGTATGCCATGTGCCTGAGCACGGTGAACGCGGCCGGAAAACCAT